>JALWTP010000043.1 GCA_027082835.1 Candidatus Kaiserbacteria bacterium | reverse complement strand
TTCCTGCACAGGATCGTGTAGTGGTTGAGGGTGTGAATGTTGCAAAGCGACACCAGAAGTCACGAATGCGTGGTCAAAGCGGTCAGATAGTGGAGAAAACAATGCCAATTCATATCTCTAATGTTGCTATCGTTGACCCTAAAACAGGAAAAGCTACGCGCGTAGGTATTGTGCGCAAAGATGGAAAGCGGGAACGAGTTACCAAGAAAAGTGGCACAGTAATTAAGTAATATGCAAACAACACAAGAAAAACAATCAAAGATGTTTGATGTCCTTAAAGAAAAATTTGGATACAAAAATGTAATGCAGACACCAAGACTACAAAAAATAGTAGTTTCTGCAAAAGTTGGCTCAATGAAAGACAAGCATAAGGTGGAACTTGTTATTGACCGACTTGCTAAAATCACAGGACAAAAACCAAGAGCAAACGCAGCGAAAAAATCAATCGCAACTTTCAAACTGCGTGAAGGATCAATCATTGGATACTCTGTAACACTTCGTGGAAAACGAATGACTGACTTTCTTGATAAGCTCATTCATGTTGCTCTGCCACGAACACGCGACTTCCGTGGCCTTAAAGTAACTGCGATAGATGAGATGGGAAACTACACTATCGGGATACCTGAGCACACTATTTTTCCAGAAACATCAGATGAAGAGTTATCTAATGTGTTTGGACTCGGAGTAACACTCGTCACTTCTGCAAAGACCAAAGAAGAGACCGAAGCGCTATTGCGCGAACTTGGATTGCCACTAAGAAAAGAAGAGTAATCATAGAACTACCATAAAGAAGAACCGCTGTAATAGGCGGTTTTTCTTTTTATAAATAAGGATTAGCAATGGGAGTGTATGTAATATGTGATAAAGCGTTGACTTATGTAATCACTTCAGGTAATATACCGACACCTTAAAAGGTAACAGTTTCATGTATGCGTAGGAGCATACACAATCAATTGAAATCTGACCTTTTAGCGGTCATTTTATTTTATGGCAAAAAAATCAATGATAGCACGAGCAAATAAGACACCGAAGTTTAGTTCGCGTGTTGTTCGCCGTTGCTTTAAGTGTGGACGCCCACGAGGATATATGAGAGAGTTTGACCTTTGTCGTATTTGTTTCCGTGAGGAAGCATTAGAGGGGCACATCCCGGGAATAAAAAAATCATCATGGTAGGAGACCCAATTGGAGACTTTATTATACGACTTAAAAACGCCAGTGCTGTTAATCACGAGGTTGTTTCAATACCTTTCTCAAAGATGAAAATGGCAGTTGCCGAAGTACTTAAAGAAAACGGATACATTAAAGATGTAGAGAAGTCTGGTAAAAAAGTACGAAAAACAATTCATGTACGACTGCAATACAAAGACGATGGAACTCCACGCATTTCAAGCGTAAAAAGAATATCAAAACCGGGACGCCGTATATACAAATCGGTTGACGATATACATTCAGTACGATACGGAAAAGGAATGTCAGTTATTTCAACACCAAACGGAATACTTACTGACTCACAAGCACGAAAAGCGCGTGTCGGTGGAGAGGTGTTATTTGAAATTTGGTAATAATAGTATTATGAGTAGATTAGGAAAAATCCCAACAACAATACCAGCAGGAACTGAGGTAACACTCTCAGATGGCTTCGTGACTGTAAAAGGTAAAGGTGGAGAATTGAAACGGCCAGTACACAAAGCTGTTACTATTGAGGTGAAAGATGGTGCAGTGAGTGTAAATCCTGTTGATGACTCAAAGCTTGCAAGAGCACTATGGGGTACTTTTTCATCTCATATACGCAATATGATACAAGGAGTAAATGAGCCATTTGTAAAATCACTTTCAGTTGAAGGTGTGGGATACAAAGTGGCGCTTAAAGGGGATACTATTGAGCTTAATGTTGGCTTTTCGCATTCAGTAGAGTTGAAGGTGCCGAGCGATCTAACGGTAGAAGTGGAGAAAAATGTGATAACCGTCAAAGGTATAGACAAAGAGAAAGTAGGACAGTTTGCCGCTGAAATTCGCGCAGTTAAGAAGCCTGAACCATATAAAGGTAAAGGTATTCGTTATACCGATGAGGTGGTACGCCGAAAGGAAGGTAAGCGCGCAGCATAATAATATAGAGTATGGATACTAAAGAAAAAACAATTCGCCGAACAAGAAGGCACAATAGAGTACGAGCAAAGGTTGCAGGAACTGCAAGTCGCCCTCGTCTAAGCATTTTCCGTTCCAACACGCAGATCGTGGCACAACTTATTGATGACGAGAAAATGAACACTATCGCAAGCGTTTCTACCAAGACTCAAAAGGGTAAAACACAAGGAGAGCGAAGTATTGAAGCAGGAACAGAAATAGCTAAGGTAGCAAAAGAAAAGGGAGTGGAGACAGTAGTGTTTGACCGAGGTGGATACCTTTACACCGGAAACATTAAAGCGTTTGCAGACGCTGCACGCAAAGAAGGGCTTATATTTTAATTATTATGACTGAAGAAACAAAGAAAAACTCAAACGAAGAAGTAATTGAAACAAAAGAAGTTTCAAAC
>JALWTP010000042.1 GCA_027082835.1 Candidatus Kaiserbacteria bacterium | reverse complement strand
ATCGTGAGTGTGCTAATGCTGAGAGAGGGATGGGATGTTAAAAACGTTTGTGTAATAGTTGGACTAAGGCCATTTACTTCTAAAGCAGAAATTCTACCGGAGCAGGCGCTCGGACGTGGACTCAGATTGATGTTTGGTCCAGAATCGGGATATGAGGAAACTTTAGATGTTTTCGGTACAAAGGCCTTCGTTGACTATATTGACGAAGAGATGAGAAAGCAGGGAGTTGATATAAAGAGATACAAAGAAAGAAATTTACCCACCGTTACAAGCATATTCCCGGATACCCTAAGAAAAATGGAATTTAACTTTCAGATCCCTGTCCTATCTCCAAAATATAAAAGAGAAAACAGGTCATTTGGCGAAATTAATGTTTCTGAGCTTCCACCGGGAAAATTTGACTTGGATTTAGAAATCTATACCAACATCAAATCGGCAGTAGGAAGAGATGCGTTGACTGAGAAAGAGCGGTGGCGTGATCGATGGGAGCAACCGATACCAGAAAACTATCCTTCTGTCATTTCCTATTTAGCGAATATTATTCTAAGGGCTTGTAAAATCCCGTCAAGGAACAGTGAACTCGTAGGGAAGCTAGACTCGTACATTACTAACCGCCTCTTTACAACGCCTCTGACGCAAGACGTAAAGAACGATTATAGGTTCCTCCAAGCTCTAAGCGAACCGAAGGTCGTCGATTTCCTTAAAGAACTTTTTGTGAAGGTTATCAATAAGCTCACCATACTTTCCACTGAAGTGCAGCTTCATTCAGTACCTAAAGAGGTCAAAGATATTAGACCTTCTTTAACAAGAAAAAAGACATACAACCCAAAGAAATGCATTCTTAATTTGATACCGGTAGCAAATGACTTTGAATATGATTTCTGCAAATTTCTTGACAACGATGCCTCGGATGTCAAAAAGTACATAAAGAATGATAGTTATCTGAACTTCTATCTGGAGTATGTGAACAACAAAAAAGGTTTGTCTTACTACTTGCCAGATTTTATTGTTGTTTGCAAATCAGAAAACTATATTGTAGAAACTAAAGGAGAAGAGTCCCTGGAAGTGAAGAACAAAGACAAAAGGGCAAGAGAGTGGTGTGAGGATTCGACTAAACTCACTGGCAGAAAATGGACATACCTCAAGGTTCCAGAGACTGTTTTTAAAAACAATCGTGATGCCAAAAGCCTCAAAAAATTAGAAGAGATCATCCGGTCGTACGAGAGCGTTGAGAAAATTTAAGAAGAGTGCTTTGAATGACAGCAGTACTAAGCAAAAACAGTTGGTATTTATGATCTACACTGTAGAATCTACGGAAACATTCGAAAAAGAGTTCTCAAGAAATCACAAAGACAAGAAAGAATGGCTGCTTCGTCTGACTGAAAAACTGGAACAGAAGCCACAAGCAGGAAAGCCGTAGAGAGGCAAACTTCATGGACTATGGCAACTCAGGATAGGACCTTTCAGAGTCTGGTATGAGATAAACGAAGAGCAAAAGAAAGTGATCCTCAGAGCAATCCTTCACAAGGACGAGGCGAAAAAGTACTATTAGAGCTCTTTCAAGAATTCCCTCACATTTCTTACTTTGCCCTTTTGTATATCTTGTTCGCTCTTCTCAAGCTGATCCATGACATGCTCATTTTCCAGAGTCTCTATGGTGGCATCAAGGCTGTCAAGATCGGATTTGAGTATGCTTACAAGTCTGGATTTTGCAGCAGTCATTACCCCACTCTATCTTTTCAGATTTTAATACTTTTTGGTGTGCTCAGGCTCAAATTCGCCCCTACCCCCTCTTTGAGCCTTCGCAAGTTACTATGTGCCCTCCGCTCACCTACACGCCGAGCACAGGACCCCATGCTTCGATTCCAATCAAAATTCACCCCCTTACCCCCTCTTTTGATTTCCATCTCGCACTCTTCTTCGAAGAGCCCTTCATTCGCTCCGCTCATTCAGGGTGGTGTCCTGTGCTCGCCGCTCGTGGTGTATGTGTGGTGTTACACACCACCCACCGCTAACGCTTACACCAGTCGGTCTTGCTACGCAAGACTTCCCGCTCGCTCCGGGCACATTATTCTCTCCGGCGGAGTGCGATTTGAGGGGGACAGGGGAGGGGGATTTTGACCACACAATCTCGGCTCGCTTATTGCGAAATAATATGAGGGGAACTCGTATGATTTTTCATCTCGACTGTGAAAGGAAAATCAAACTTGTTAAAGTGTAAAACCTGATTACACGTTGCCGAAGTAATTTTATACTATTAATTGATTTCCCTGTATGTCAAAAACGCTTACTTTGAGCGACGGAGTCTTTGCAAAATTGGCATGGCTCAAAAACAGATATGAAGCACTTGAAAACGGCCGATCTTTAACATGGGGCTCATTCTTGGAAAAAGTGGCAGAAGACAACATTTTGATTCTATCCTACAAATTCCATAAGAAATTGCCGGGAATGCCATTTAATGACGTAATGGTTTTCCTGCTCGGCGGGTTCATGTCAATTGATGAGGTTAGACGAGATAACGCAAATAATGAGGTGTTGAGACTTTTCCAGGGGAAGCTGGGAAACCCAGTTGGAAAGGAGCCTTTAGGTGGGGGCAACAACACTGAAAAAACGAGGGAGGAGAGCTAATTGGACAGAAACTCAACAAACATGTTGCCAAGAGAATCAGAG
>JALWTP010000041.1 GCA_027082835.1 Candidatus Kaiserbacteria bacterium | reverse complement strand
TTATTTTCAGTGAAGAGTTGCGCGTGCAATTCTTTAAATGATTCCATTGCCTCGTCCAATTTCTTCTTAGTATCGTCGTCCAACGTGTGCGTTTTTACGATAATTTCCACTATGCCCGCCTTTTGTGACCGTACATATTCCAACCAAAGTCCCTCAATCTCCGATACTTTTTCAAGTGGTGCCTCAGCATATAGTCCATTGATACCTGCATATATTGAAATTGCTTGTTGCTCAAATGGCATAGGGTGCCCGTTTCTTTGTTTAAGAAGTTCCGCAATTCGCTTACCGCGATCAATTCTTTGCTTTGTTCCTTCGTCCAAGTCTTGTGCAAATTGCATAAACGCTTCCAATTCTCGGAATTGTGCAAGTTCTATACGAATTGATCCACCTACAGCTTTCATTGCTTTGGTTTGTGCGCTAGATCCTACTCGCGACACTGAGTTTCCAACATCAATAGATGGTCGTACCCCTTGGTTAAAGAGTCCTGAATCAAGGAATATTTGTCCATCGGTAATAGAGATGACATTCGTTGGAATATATGAAGACACATCTCCTTCTTGTGTTTCAATTATCGGAAGTGCAGTTAATGATCCCCCTCCATTTTCTTTGCTTAATTTTGCGGATCGCTCAAGCAATCGTGAATGCAAATAAAAGATATCTCCAGGATAGGCCTCTCTTCCGGGTGGACGGCGAAGCAACAGTGACATTTGTCGGTATGCCACCGCTTGCTTAGAAAGGTCGTCATAAATAACAAGAGCATCGCGTCCGTTGTCCATAAAGTATTCGCCAATAGCAGCTCCGGCAAAAGGAGCAAGGAACTGTAAAGAAGCTGATGCGGATGCAGGAGCACTAACTACGATGGTGTACTCCATTGCACCCGATTCCTCCAATTGTGCAACAATACGCGCTGTTTTTGACTCTTTTTGTCCCACCGCAACATAGATACAGGTAGGACGAGATTCTTTCGGCTCATTTTTCTGATTTAAAATAGTGTCTATCGCGATAGTGGTTTTTCCGGTGAATCGGTCACCAATGATAAGCTCTCTTTGCCCACGACCAATCGGCACCATCGCGTCAATTGCTTTAATACCGGTATGTAGCGGACTGTTTACCGACTCGCGATCAAGAACTCCGTATGCTTCGCGTTCTATCGGATACATTGTTTGCGTTTTTATGGTCCCTTTTCCATCCAGAGGCTCTGCAAGAGTGTTCACCACTCGTCCAATCAACTCATCTCCGACAGGTATAGAGAGAACCGTCCCGGTGCTTTTTACAATATCGCCTTCAGATATACCGTCTGCATTTCCGAGTATTGCTATCTTTACCACATCTTCTTCAAGATTGAGAACAAGACCATAGGTATTGCCACTATCCTCAAGTGTGTCTTCCAGCGAGTCTGTGAGCTTATTTTCAAACAAAATCATTTCGCTCATCTTTGCATCGCTGAGTCCTTCAACTTCAGCAATACCGTCCCCTATTTTGACCACACGTCCGACTGATGACTCCAACTTTTCGGGTTCAAAGTTCTCAATCTCCTTCTGAATTTTATCAATTATTAATGTATCCATATGTTATTTATTTACTATTTTTTTGTATAACGAAATAAGACTTCCTCTGTACGACGCATCTATTATTTTGTTTGTGTCTGTATATATCCAACCGCCAATTATGTTGCTTTCAACTCTTATTTTAGGAGTGTCATTAGATGCCGGTACCTCTTGTTTATACTTCTCTATATCATTTTCTGATGCCACAAAAAGTGTCGGAGTACTTGATTGCTTTGATGTATAAATACGTATCAACTCACTTTTAATCATTGGAAGGGCCTTCATCTTACCTTCTCTTTTCAGTCGGGCAATAAATGTATCAAATACCTTTTGTGTATCTGCGCCCTCTTTTATAATCGCTTGGTATAGCGCATGTGCGTATTCTTTGTGCATATTATCTTTTATTGAGTATTTTTTCTGCTGCGAGAATTGCAGATTTTGCAATCTGATCCTGTGCTTCGTCAAGTATTCTTCTCTTTTCTTCGTGTGCTCGTACGGTTGCCTCTTCCAAAATACTCTCTGCTCGTTTTTCTGATTCGTGTATGCGTTTTTCACCTGCTTCTTCGGCTCGCTTCTTTGCACTGGCAATCATATCCTCTCCTTCTGCGGTTGCCTCTGAAAGTATTTCCTGCTTTTGAGATTCTACTTCTTCCAATTTTTCGCGTGCCTCAGCTGAATCTCGAACTCCTTTTTCAATGAGTTTGCGCCGTTTTTCAAGCATATTCATTAGCGGTGCGTATAAGAAATACCACATAACAAAAAGAAGTGTTGAGAAGTTGATGATTTGTATCACCAATAACTTCCAATTCAGTCCAAATACTTTCGCAATTTCTTCCATATACTTATATGTTTATTATTCTCAGCTTTTACTAAACAAACTTAACGATAAAGGCAATAACGAGAGCAAAAATTGCCAATGCTTCTGTGAAAGCAATACCAATAAACATATTGGCTGTTACTTTTCCTGCTGCTTCTGGGTTTCGTCCGATTGCTTCAAGAGCGCGTCCAACGATAAGCCCTATTCCGATTCCCGGTCCAATAACACCAAGCCCTACAGCCAGCGCCATTCCGAGAGTCTTTGCTACTTCTATATCCATATTTTTATAATTAAACTATTAACAAATTAAGATTCCATCATGGAACCACATCAATACCCCCCGAGGTGCTAATGTGGTTTCGTGATAGCTATTTTGACAAAAAACAACGTTAAAAGTGCAAAAATGGCTGCCTGTATAAATCCGACAAAGGTCTCAAACAACATCATCGGTACCGGAGCGAGATACGGAAGGAAAAATATAACCACCGCAATAAGCACTTCGCCTGCCAAGACATTTCCAAAAAGACGAAAGGAGAACGATATAAGACGAGCGAGCTCACTAAACAATTCTATAATTCCCACTGCAAAATTAAGTGGCGAAGAAAAATTGAAGAATTTTTTTGCATAAGTGAGTGCACCAAGTGTTCTTACACCTATCACTTCAATTACAACAAACGAGATGATGGCAAGTGCAAGAGTTACATTGAGATCGGTATTCATACTGCGTAGTAGTGGAATAAATTCACTTGGGTTTTTTTCGGTGAATCCAATACTTCCTATACCGGGTGTGAACTCCAATAGATTTGCTGTGAATATGAATAAGAACAAGGTAAGCAAAAGTGGCAAGAGTAGTCTCGCCAATTTTTCACTTTCAAGAACCTCAACAACATAGCCGTATACAAATTCTATGAGTGATTCGCAAACGGTTTGTACTTTGCCTGGTACTATTTTCAAACTTCTTCCGATAAGCACTGACGCAATGGCAAGCAGTGCCATTATCACCCAGCTCATAATAAGCGTACTGGTGATTGGCACACCTAAGAAAGATCCAATATGCTCTGGTGCAAGTGCAATGTGAATGCTTGAAGTATGCTCTGTAGATGTCGTAGCGACTGCGTGTGCTATTTCGTTTGTTGCCATAATCCGTGTTGACTTTTTGTCAAAAGAGACAAAAAGGCGCGCGCATTGTAACACACTGGTATGGAGTTATACATCTATCCTATACACAGTTTTTGTTTCAAAATGTTTATTTATTGGTCGGACTTTTTTGCGTTGTTATTGTCAAAGTTTTCTATATTCGTACTTGCCTTTTCAGGAGGTAATGGAATAGCCACACTTCCACTTGTATGATCGTCTTCTTCAAGCGGAATACTGTCTATAAGAATCCACGCAAGTATTGCCAAAAAGCCGGCGATACTTAGCAAGGTGATGTAATACCACATAAACACAGAAGAAAAGAGTATAAATACTGCAATAATAATTAATATATAGTTTTTTGAGTTTTTTCTTGCAGAGTATAGTTTTGTAAACAACGCACGCACTTTCTCAATTAAAGATTTTACATTAAGACTCTTTAGATTTGGTATTTGTGGTTTATCACCTTTGAATGTAAGTGCAATTCCTCCAATTACAATAAGTAACAATGCATATCCGAGTACTTTTTTTGTACTCAATGGGCTTTCGTCACTATTTTCTTTAGAATCACCAATGTTGGAGTAAAGATTGCGGAAAAATGTTCGCATCTTTTGAATGAAATGAGTGTCCTTTGTAACTGAGTCAATTGATTTTGCCGCCGCAGCAACTGACGGAACATCATTAATAAGTGTTGCGTCAGGTGCAGTAGTTGGAGGCTCTACCACATTTCCATTTGGAGATATGCGTACATTTTCACTGAGGAATGTAGATGGGTTAGTATCAGATGAAGCCGAAACTGTTTTGTTTGTGTTATTTATGTGCCCTACAACGGAATTGGTTGGTTTGGCACTTTTTATTACGGGCGTTTCTTTGTTGAGGATTATCGTCTGAGCATCATCAATTCTTGGCATTGCCGTAGGATGAGCTCGTGTCACGGTGCGGTATGTGTATGCCACACCATATTTCAATCCATACAATATTGCTTTGTGGTGGCTTGTACCTGAATTATCTTGAGCAGTGGCATAGGTATATCCAAAAGTTGGATTATTTAAGTCAATTTGTATCGGCTCTTTCTTCTTTTCATCAAAAACAACAAATGAAGCTGCCGGAGCTGAGCTATCCCATTCTACAATGACACAACCGGTATCTTTACTGGTATCGGTAGTTGTTACCTTTGCTGGTGTTGTTGTCAGTTGCGTAAGTCCAATCACCATACCGGTACCGTAGTGTCCTGAAGAATCAACGGTAATGGATCCACATTTTGTTTTATCTTGATTTGATATATTTACAGTTGCCGGTGCTGAGGTAACAACAGCAGTTATCACTCCTGCATGTGCCGTAAACGGGAGAGTAATGGAAACAACTACCGTAGCTATAGATATAAATAATTTTAGTGCTCGCGTATACGAGTATTTTGATTGAATTGAGTGCGCACTCATAAAGTATTTGTCTAATTTTTAATGTAATAAAAGTTTAATCGTGTTTGATGGTATTAAAGAGCAAAATAAGAACAAGTTAATACGATTATAGAGTGCAAAAATACGCCCCGCAAGACACAAAATAACTTGAAAAGACAACATTCTAAGCGTCAATTCTAAAGGACATAGTACGGAAAACGAGCCCGTATTTTGGCTATTTTTTGTCCTTTATAGAAAATACTCCGTTGCGGAGCATTTTCTGATTTAGCAACCTTTTTATTTTGCTACTGCTTTGTATATATTTGTCTACTCTTGACTGTGAGTATTTTTCCCTGTGCATGTATCACACACACCGCAAACACAGGTGTCTGTTGCAATATTTGCCTCACATACTCCAGCTGAATCTCCTTTTTTGCATTTATTGCAAGGGCACTTTTTACCTAAACTTAGTGGACCTGCACCATGCACAACTATCATAAGTAGACCACCAATAATAGCGATATTGCTCAAAAGCTGTCCGTTACCCATTTGTGGAAGTGCAATGGCCAATACTACAAAAGCGATTAGTGCCCACGCGCCTTCTCGTGCATGTATTCCGGTAGCAAGCATAAGCGATGCAACTATATTTACCAATACAATAACTGCAACAAATACCGCAGCAAGTGGAATACCCGTTGATGTAAAGTATGTTGATGCTGACTTAAAGCTCAGTAATGTACTGATTCCGCTTATAAAAAACAATATGGCGATTAATAGCCGAGCTATAAATGGTCCATAGTGCGCAATCTTTGAATTTAAATGTGTCATGCGATTTTTATTAAATTATAATATCTATTATTATATCGTAATTAAAACAATCTCTAAGTGGTACTGTGGATTTATTTAAACAATAGCTCAACTGCACCGAAATTAGCTATCTGAGTGAGCTCTTGTGTAAATATAAGTATGCCAAGCACGATAAGGAGAGCCCCAAACAAGGTATTTATATACGGTAGTACAAAACTAAATTTGTTTATCAGCACCGCAGTGTCTTTGGCAAAAAAGCCAATAGCCAAAAACGGTACTCCCAATCCGAATGAATACACCATAAGCAACCAGAATGCTAATCCGGGAGCACTGGCGGCGAGTCCTAAAATAGCACCAAGTGCCGCGCTCACGCACGGTGTCCACCCCGCAGCAAATGCAGCACCAAACAGTATTGATGATATATGCTTTGATTTTATATTATGCGATATCCGTATAGTGTGCGCTCGCTCAAGAAACGGAATGCGTATCAATTTCATTAAAAAGAGTCCGAAAAAGATAATTATCAATCCGCCTATGCGTGATAGCCATAGTTGCACATCGTACGCTGAGTGTGAGAGTACGGTGTTGAGCAACACTCCCAAAAGTGCGAAAACCAGCGAGAACCCGAGAACAAACAAAACGCTGTGAATGAGTATGTCTTTCCTTCTTTGATCAGTGCCCACCGCTGTCCCCGTTAAATAGGATAGAAAGCCAGGTACAATTGGCAATACACATGGTGATAGAAACGATACAATACCGGCAACAAAAGCGATAGTAAATGATAATTCATTTATATACATAGTAATTAATCACAATTAAATAACTCTTCCACGGTTTTCTTAAGGTGTTTTGCAATACGTAGTGCAATAGCCACCGAAGGAGTACAGTCACCTTTTTCTATCGCAATAATTGTTTGCCGAGACACATTTACCGCATTTGCTATGTCTTCCTGTGTTTCGTTATTATTCTCACGCGCTTCTCGTATCTTTGAGTGTATAGAATTGCTATGCATTTCTTTATTATAGTATAGCTACACTCAATGTACAGTATTCTTTACACACAAAACAAAACACCTACGATTGTAGGTGTTTTGTTTCTATATCTACTGAATTTATTCAGAAGATTCTTCGTCAGTTGCCTCAGTTTCCATTTCTTCAGCTGCTCCTGAATCTACATTTGTTTCTTCGTCCATGATCTTATACTTATTATTAGTAATGACCTTCCTATATAGGTATTTATAATAATGTACCATTATTCACCATTTGTAATCCACATATTCAACCTCAAACATTGCAAAAATTAATATATCTGTTCTTAATTCAATGCATTTCTTATACAACAACTTTGGGTGTATAGTATATATAGAAACAACAATGGAGGGCAGTGATGTATATCAATGGACAACATTTCGTCGTGCCAGATATCTATAAGTGCGACGGTGAAAAAATAATCAAACAATGCGCAGCAGCACTTACCGCGGTCCGAGAAAATAACCTTCTTGAGGCAGAAGCCATCCTTCAATCAATTGTACTAACACGAACACATCTTGCACTTGAGTATTGTGTGTACGAGTTGGATCTTGATATGAGGCAAGAGGGGTGTGCTCACGAGTGCGAAGCGTTCTTTGCGGCGATAACCGTCATTGAGCTGATAGAAATAGCACAAAAGCGTATTACACACAAACAACGGGTGCAACGGATTACCAAAATAAATATCAGTGATATACGCCTCTCAGCAATGCTTGGCATTATTATGGATATCCCCGACTCATTTTCAGATTTTCTTGAAGAGCAGATCAAGCTCAATGAAAGTCCGGACCCACCAAAACAAATACCCCCGCCGTGACGGGGGTATTTTCCTTTTTGTCTGCAATCGCTTATCACAACGACAGCTCACCCTTTTTGAGAGGTGTCTTTATTTCTTTTTTGCAACAAGAAAAGCACAGATGTTGTGCATATGGGTTCCGTCTTGATTGGTGGTGCGTGCGGATTTTTCCGCTTCGCCATAAGTAATAATTTCCCAATCATCATACATCCTTTTAAGTTCTTCAATTTCTGGATAGAAAAACTTACGATTTTCTTCTTGGGCATAAAAATCTCCTTGATTAGTAAATGTAGCTATTACATGTATTACTCCACTTTTAGACTCCTGTTTCCATTTTGTGAGCAACTCTTTTGCTTTATCACTTTCTATATGATGTAGTACAAATGAAAGTATAACTACATCATACGGTGCAACATTGATATCAGTAGTAGTAATATCTAAAACTTGAGCATCTATAGATAGGTTGCTATCAATTGCTTGCTTTTGAATTTGATGAATTGCTTCTTCTGACAAATCATATGCCGTAACAGAAAAACCTTTTCATGCAAAAAAGAATGTATTTCTCCCCTGTCCGGCTCCAATATCTAATACCAAGCCATTTGAAATTATATTTGGTATAGATTCAATAATTTTTATAGGAACCCCAGCTCCAAAAGCATTACTGTCTTTGCGATATATTTCATCATATTTTTTCGAAACAACATTCATATACTTTAGTATATCATTTATATATACCCTATTAAAATCAATAAAGGAGGTCAGACACCTTTGTTTTTGTTTATTTAACAGAGACAAAAGCCCCACAAGCTATTCGCTTGGGGACTTTGTCATTGTAGTGGACCAGAGAGGACTCGAACCCCCGGCCTCCTCAGTGCAAATGAGGCGCTCTAGCCAACTGAGCTACTGGCCCGCACACATTAAAATTCAATATCTTTGATCATTGAATTTTAATGTGTGCGGGCTGGCCCTCAACAAAAATATTCATTGAACTCGATATAAAAATAATGTGACATATAACACCAAAAGTGTTATGAGTGCCATTCTACATTACTTTTTAGACAGCGCAAGTTGTAGGACATGGTCTAAATAGTCGCTATGAGATACTCCAACGGAAGTAAGGGCAGTGGGAATAATGGCATGCTCCGACAGTTTCGGTGATGAGTTTGCTTCAAGGAAATACACGCCACTTGGTGAAATGATAAAATCTGCTCGTGAATAATGACCCAAGCCAAGTGTTTCGTGTATAGCGCGCGTTGCATCCTCAATAGTTTTTTTATGGGTATCCATTATGTTTGATGGGCACCTCTTTTCCGATGGCTCATCATACCGCTCTCTATACCGCCACAGATTTTCATTATCAGAATAGGTTATCTCAACGGGAGGTAGTGTGTAAATATCTGCATCACGGAAGTTTTGTATTGCGCCACACGATACTTCTGTACCTTGTATATACTGCTGCACTATCACCGCATCAACATATTCAAATATACCTTCTAAAATATCTGCCAACTCGTACAGAGTATCTGCGGTGTCTATTCCTAATGCAGATCCGTTATTGAGTGGTTTTACTATATAGCGCGGTCCAAATTGATTAAAGACCGTCTTTGCGGCATTCATTGGCGACTCTGCAGCTTCAGATGCATATACTACGCAATATGCCGGCACTTTTATACCACTGATCTCGCTACATACTTTATTTGTCTTTTCTTTGTTCATTGATAGTGCAGATGCAAATACACCCGAGCCAGTATATGGAATGGCGTGCGTGTCTAATATTTTTTGTACTTCACCGTCTTCGCCATATCTACCATGAAGAGCATTAAAGACCACATCTATCCCGTGCAGTGCTTGTTCAGGATTTGCCGGTATCCCGTGACGGTGCCACTGTCCGTCTTTTGAGATAAAAATGTCGTGTGTTTGGCAGGTCTCTTCAGGAGCATTGTTCAATACAAATGCCCCAGAAGAAAGAGATACTTCGTATTCGTCCGAAGGACCTCCACGCAATACTCCAACATTAATTCGTACCATACACATATAGTATAGCACGCTGTTGTGCTCACTTATTTTTTACCTGTGAATGACTTGCGATGCTTTTTGCGATAGTTTGCTATTGCAAAACGATGTGCCTCGGCGTTAGCAAGCAATACATCTTTTTCATACTTTTCTATGAGCTTCTTGTTGCCCACTATCCGCTCTGCCTTGTGTTTGTCATTTTTGACCACATTTATAATAGGTATCGCGTAGCCGAATTCTTTCAGAACCTTCTGCGCAACATTTTTCTGTGCAACTCCCCCATCTATTACTATCATTTTAGGCAAACGCCACTGTGTATGCGTAAATCTTCGGCGAAGTATCTCTTGCAGTGCTGCGGTATCTCCTGCTCTTTTTGTTCGTATGGTAAAGAGACGATACTCTTTTTTGGATGGTTTTTGATCTTCCACCACACTCATCACTCCTATTCTGAATTGCTCTCCCATATGAGCGACATCAAACGCCTCTATTCGAGCGCCGCCATCTCCCGATGACACGCTATACTCTTTTCCAAGCAGTGCTGTTTCCTGTATATGATTAAGTGCGTGTATTTTATTGCGAATACTCGCTGCTTCCTCGTAGTGTTGCTTTTTTGAGTAGGTTTTCATCTCACGCTCCAGGTTGCGTAGAACTACTTTTTTCTTTCCCTCAAAGAGTAGCTGTATGTTGCGTATGGTTTTTGTATATTCAGTTTTACTGATAGCACCGACACACACCCCGGGACAGAGTCCGATTTGATTATTAAAGCATGGCCGTCTCACAGTATTCTTTTTCGCATCAGTTTGCGGCAAGCAGGTATCGCGAAATGGGAATATTTTTCGTACAATCGCAACAGCTTCTTTTAAGAGCCCACCTGATGAAAACGGGCCGGCTATGAACCGTATATCTTTTTCACTCCAAGATGAAAATAATTCTCGTCCTCGCACTATAAGCACACTCGGAAATGCATCTTTCGTTATAAGTAAATAATTAAAACTTTTATTGTCTTTTTCTTTTGTGTTGCAGGGGGGTTGGTGCTTTTTTATCAAGTTTGCCTCTAAAATAATAGATTCTAATACACTGTC
>JALWTP010000040.1 GCA_027082835.1 Candidatus Kaiserbacteria bacterium | reverse complement strand
CTGATACACCGAATTTCTTTTCAAGCACTTTAACCAATCCGTGCAATTCAAGAACGGTCATTTTTTCTATTTTCTCAATAAGATCTTTGTATTCATCCGGTACCTCTACCTCCTCTTCTGCTTCCTCCGCAGGAGCTTCTTCTTTTGTTTCAGTAGCTTCCTCTGCAGGAGCTGCTTCTTCTTTTACTTCTTCAGTAGTAGCTTCGGCTGTTTCAGTTTCTTTTTCAACTGCCTCTTCAGCTACTGCTGCATCGTTTTTTTCTTCAGTCATACTATTTTTAATATGTTTAATAACTAATATATGCTTTACGCTTTCTTTTCTGCAACTGCATTTAATGCAACAACCAACCCTTGTATAGGTGAGTTGATAACATTTGCAAACATACCTCGCAGTGTATCCACTGATGGAATGGTTGCCACCTCATTCATCTGAGCAGCATCCATAAATCCACCTTCAAAGATACCTCCGACAATGCTTACCTTATCGCCATACTTTTTAACAAAAGTATGTATGTTACGAGCAGGCGCAGTGGAGTCTTTAGCAAAACTTTCGTCATCATTTTGATACGCGATTGCTATTTCTCCGTCCAGAGAAGGTCGTTCCCCTTCAACTGACATTTCGTCTAATGCCTTTCCGATCAAGGTTTTCTTTGCAACAAAGTAACCTACTCCTTCACTGCGAAGTGCACTACGCATTTGAGTTTCCTCTCCTACCGGAAGTCCGGTAAAGTGAACAAAAACAGACGCAGGTGAAGTGGTAAAAGCACTCGTTAAACGGTCAAGAATTTCCTTCTTTTGTTCTTTTGATTTTGCCATAATTGTTTGTGTTGTATTTTTAGAAAATGAGTTACTTACTCGTAGTATATTCCAAAAATAAATGGCCTACTTAATAAACGCGGGCCACCTTGTATAAGGAGTTGTTCGACCTCGGCACGACTGACTCACCCTGTTTTCCACCAAGTGAAGCGCGCTGTCTTAAGCCCGACGCAGATACTATAGCATTATATGTAAATCGCGCAATAGCAGATGTTGTGTCTTCCTAAATAGGCATCTATTGACATATACATACTTTATGTTACTGTCTTGATTGGATTTTAATGAGCAACCTGAAAATGGAAAGAGGTCATCATGACTCAATCAACATATAGCTTCGTGAAGGAAATTTTTCACGTTATGAAAAAATCGTACAGCGAGGACGAGGCATGGAGAGTACTCAATTTGGTCTCACTTTGGTGTCGCGATCCTCGTCTTTTCAAAGAAAATATCTTGAAGATGAGTGCCGAGGTTTTGTGTATACTTAAAGCACATGACCGGTCTAAAATGACCGACGACCTCGGGATGATCTTACCCGAGCGTTCTCAAGACTTTTTGAAGGCACTCTCGTTTTTCGTGAGAGAAAAACACCCTCAAGAACAAATGAGAGCTTGATAATTTCAAGAACATACAACAGGCGCGGTATTGCACCGTGCCTGTTTTTATATACAAAAAAATGATATATGGACACCAGTGGCCCAGGAGTCTCCTGGGCCACTTACCTGATCTCACTACTAATTTGCCATATTTACTATGCATCTATCTTTGTTTGTACTCCTTCTTTTGCTTACCTTTTTAAAACTTCTAAAAACCTTCCATTCGAATGGAAGGTTTTTAGGTGATTTTTGTAGTCGTTGACGGTAAAAGGTCAGATGAGTCCAAATGAGTTATTTACGAACTTATTTCTATAACGGCCCTGCTCCGGGAGGTCCTGACGGAGGTCCGCCTGACGGTGCTCCACCTCCTATACTTCCACCGCCGGCTGAGGACGATGGTGATGAAGCAGGTGCAGCAGCTCCACCACCTCCACCTCCGACCCCTTGAATGGGTGCAAAATACATTTTGTTTACCCCTGGCGTAGGGTCATTCTCTCCCGGCATATCACCACGCCACCAAAAGTTGTCCCATGGGCCACCGATAGATATTCGTTTTTGCTTTGCCTGTTGTGTATGCAATGTGTCTGAAAGTATTTGTTGCGCCTCCAGGAGTGTGCCTTCCAATGCTTTCTGAGCACTACGAAGTGCCTGCAATGCATTTGCTTCTGCGTTTATATTTTGGTTTATAGTATTTTCTTGTACTCTTTTTTCTGCTTCTTTTTTCTGAACTACTTTAGCATCATGTTTTTTTACTTCTCGTGCTTTCAACACATCAGCACTCACTACTGCAGCTATGTGTTCTTTGTTTGAATTAGCAGTAACTACCAAAGTATTTCCTCCTTCTATACCTACTTTCCAAAGAGAATATCCTCCTATGGCTATAAACATACCAACAAAAAAGACCACAAGTATCTGAGTATTTCCTCTTTCATTTTGTTTCTGCACACATCTCATAGAATGTATTATTGCATTGTAATTAACGATACTATAACTGCTCCTAGCTGTTTCGTGGTAACTCCGTAATAATTTGTTGCAAGCGACACTGCGATACCTATGGTTATAATGAGTAAAAATCCAAATAGCATATCTAAAAAATTACTTTTCATACCCCTATAATAGGTGCAATCGCGCCTCTGCGCAATACCAAACGGCTATCTTACCATCACATCTTCGATATATAAAAATACTCTGCGATATGCTATATGATATTGTGCTATAGTATTGAATTGAGAGTTGCATATACACCCTCTTTGCACTACTATCTACACAGACAAACACAACAAGAAGGAGCTTGGCTATGAAACGACGAGCATTTACTGCGGGTCTGTGTGCATCACCTTTCTTGCTTATACCTTCGCTTGGGCGAGCGCGTACCCACCCCAGAATTACTTTCATTGTCCTTATGGACGCCTCGGGGAGTATGTATGAAAATCATCCGGCAACACCCCATCAGAAAGGCAGAGTACCTCACTGGAAAACACAGCGCGATGGGCATATCGCTGCTTTTCTTAATCCAAAGGTTCAAGACCTTTTGATTATGCAAAATGCATTGGTATATGTGCTGTGTTGGGCAGGTCCTGAAAATATACTCAATATCGTTTCCGATAACGGTGTTGTGGTAACCACAAGAAAAGACACAGAAGAAATTGCACTTCGCATTCAAGAAAATACACCACAATCTACTTTACCAAATTCTTCCACCGACCACATCAGTGCAATATCTGAAGCTCTGCATATATACACCTCACGAGGAAAGGGAGATCTGGTCATCGATATTTCTACCGACGCTGGAATATTTCCAGACAGACAAACGCAAATGGCAAAAATCCGCGACAAGGTGGAATACTACGGAGGGACAGTAAATGTATTTGCTGTGGAAATAAGTGCAGAAGATCAAATGCGTACTCTTTCAAGACTTGTTCGCACAAAAAACGGCTTTATAATGCCCGGGACATATAATTCGTATACAGAAGGCATTCAACAAAAAATGCTACACGAATTGTCAGTATAAATCGCTGCGCTAAATACTATAAAGCGCAGAATTGCTCACTGCAAAAGGCGACTTTCAGGGTCGCCTTTTTCTTTTGTAAAAATGTGAGCAAATAGGTAAGGGGACTCCTTGCCCACTTATTTGTCTATTTGTTTGATTGTTTTTCTCTTTAGTTTATTTGAGTAGGTATAGGAAAAGCCCCAAGTGCTTGCGCACTTGGGGCTTGTTCCTTTTTGCTTATTTCCTCTTGAAATCCACTATTCCAATATGGTGTTCCATTTAATATTCCAGAGTGACCATGGAACATTAGTTGGATTTTTCCAAGGGCGGTCCTTGGAAAAATAACTCTTGAGAAAATTTAGAATTGGATACAAGAAAACCCCAAGCGCCGGCGCGCTTGGGGTTTTCAAGACTAGAGAAGTTTATACTATATGCATTAACTTTCTAGATTTTACACTCCGATTAACTATAGAAGTTATCCGGATTATTCTTTCTAAAACTTATTTAGAGAGAACTGTTGTGTCCGTTCCTAATGAAGGAAGGCCTGCAACTGAGAATCCGTTTGTCCAGAATGCATCTCCTGTGGCAGTTGCACCATTGTGGTCATCTGCCCAAACGAAGTTATTTGCTCCTTTAGCGTTTGCAGCTGTATTTTCTGCATAATATGCAGAATCTCCTAATATCTTGGTAGATATTGAGTTACCTGTCGCTACCGCAGTAACTGTTGCTACTGTCTTGAAGTAACGAGTTGCCCCTGCAGGTATTTGTAATACTGCACTAAATGGAACCTTAGTTCCTGCTCCTAATGCAGCACCTGTAGTATTTAACTTACCAGAGGCAAATCCTGCAACCGGTTGACTCATAGCTGCGTCACTGTATGCGTATACATAAAGTGAGTTTGCTGTTGTAGTAGCTCCAGAAACAGAAGTATCAACCGCTATTTGATCTAGACTAATGCTACTGTTTGCGTCAGCAGTAATACTAAATCTTGAAGTTTCAATAGTTCCTGTTGTAAGAACAGTTGAAGGAGTAACAAGCTTAGCAACTGTTGGGAACGAGTTGTACGCGTATACTCCTGAAACTGAAGTTGATCCAGATGGAGTAATAGCATTACCCGATTGTACTCCGGTAAATTGGTTGTTACCTGAAGCATTATTCCAGTTTACAGCTAAGTGTGAACCACTGGTACCCGGGTTAGAACCTCCGATAGCTGCTATATCACCTTTGATAGTGATTGTAGTATCAGTGTCTTTACTTAATACAAGTGGGTTGGTAAGAGTTACTGCCTGTGTTGAACCGGTAAATACAACTGGTCCAGCAAGTTGTGTACTGCCATTCCAGATAGTTACATTGGTCAAATCTTGTGTGTGACCAGTAAGAGCAAGCCCAAGTTTCTCAACGCGAACATCTTCATTAGTTGCGCGCATCTTCCACACACCAAGCGTTACTCCGGTACTTCCACCAGAAACAAGAGCTGTTGAAGGTGATGCTGCATCAGTTGAAACAACTACTGCACCCGTACCAACCGTCATTAATTGGCCATAAGCAGCTGATCCAGTTACTGTAACAGTATTGTTTGAATCAACACCAGTTGCAGTTATTCCTGAAGCTGCACCCATACCGGCTTTGATTGTACCAGAAGCAGATCCTACTACGTTACATACGATATCAAGAGATTTAACTGTGCCTCGCTTTACGATAAGCGAATTGTCAAATACGAATGTACCTGTAGAACCAGGATTACTAATTACATTACTTCCCGTTGTTAGACTGGTTGAACCATCTTTTACTCGACATGATGAGAGATTGGTATTACCAGTAAATTGTACAGGAAGATTTGAGAAGCGAATATCTTCTCCAGAATTTGATGCGTCAAATCGCAATGTTGCGAGAACAACATCATTTGCTCCGGCAACAATATGTTGTGCAACCGGAGTTGCAGCAACTGTTTCTGCAAGTGAAGCAGCCTTGATTGTCATTGGATTCATATTAAATGATCCAGTGGTCAAGGTAATAGTATTACCTGTTGTTTGCCCGGTTACATTAGTCCAGTCAACATTTGGTGCTGTACTAATAGTAATTGTTCCAGAAGCAATTTGAGGGTCAATTGTACCCTTTACTGTGTAGACATGACGCCCTGTTGGAAATGTCATACTACTTGAAAGAGTAACTGCTCCCGCTGTTACAGAACTTCCCACCTCATCTGCTGGTCCGGCAATCACTTGACCATTTTCGTCAACTAATGTGACATTAGTCAATACGTCTGTTTGTGCAGCACGGTTTACCGAATATGTTACATGAAGCTTTAGGCTCTGAACATTAAGAGGTTCTCCTTTCAAATCAAGAACAAATCCTCCTAATGTTGTATTAGGAATATTCACTGCAACATTTGCTGCTGGCACTTCTGATGCCTTCGCAACAGATGTTACTGAAGCTCCTGAGATTGAGATTGTTGAACCTTGGAACCAAGGTTGACTATTGGTAATAGTTGTACCATGTGTAGCAGCTGTACTTACAGTACCAGTACCTGCTGAAGGCACCACTCCATAACCGTATGTTACGCCAGTGAAGTATACATCTGATGTTTTGTCAACATCAAATTCTACTTTTCGTCCAGCTGCGTTGCTTCCAACAATATCTCCCTTGATGTATACATCAATTGAGTATCCTTTCTTTACAAGTACGCCACCGGGAACCATAGCTGTAGCATATCGTCCGTCAGCTGACATAGTTGCTGGATAATCGGTACCGTTTACATTTACCATTAAGTTTGCTAGGTCTGATGCTGAAGCAGATCCGTTCATTCGGAATCGGATTCCGTTAAACATCAAATCCTCTGCAGAACCTGCAGTAAAGCGAAGTCCGGTAAATCGCACTCCGGTGTCTCCGATGTTTTTTGTTTGCGCTCCATTTGGATCAAATGAAGACACGGTTGTTGAGGTCAATGATCCAATTGTAAGAGTAGCGTTTATTGTATGTGCTGCTCCGGTGATAGGAAGTGAACCTGCAACTGTTGCTGAAGTGTTTACTGCTACCACTGAAAGTGTTCCCACTTGTCCAGCTTTTGCTCCAAGAGATGAAGCCATATTACCTGCTACAGTAAATGTGCGTGAAGCACCTGCAGGGATAGTAACAGCCTCACCAATTGTTGCTTGATGTACTGAATTAAGTGTTTGAGCATTTCCAAGTTGGGTACCGTCCTCGTCAAGGAGAACTACTCCAGAGAAAACAGAATCATCCATCAATCCACCTCGTTCAACAGTAACAGAATTAATTGTTTGATTAGATCCGCTGTTGTTGGTTATAGTGAATTTTGTAAATGGAACGCGTGATGCTCCTTGAACTGCAAGACCATTTGCCGGTTGTGCGGCAGCTGACACGGTTACACCTGTTCCTGTTGGAGTTGTTGTAGTGGTACCAGTTGTTGTGGTATCGCTACTTCCAAGAGAATTAGCGTATGCTCGTGAGCTTGATCCCCAGTATCCTGTTCCTGCTGAAAGTCCTACTGGTGCAAGAACATGTTCTTTGTTTGCATTTTGCCATGCAATAACAGCTGCTTTGGTTCGTGAACCAAAGTATTCTGTTTCGTGTCCAGCTGATCCTGCTCCGGTAGCTGAAACGGCAAATCCGTTTGCGTTAAGGAACTTCTGTAAGTCTTTAACTTCAGGATCACTCATTCCAACTTTAAGGTTTTTGGTGAAGTTGTATGTTCCACCTGTGGTTGCTGATGAACCACCCTTCATATCTGCAAGCTGTGCTTGTAGAGATGAAATTGTTGCCAATAGTGAAGCTATTTGTGCTGTAAGCTCTTCCACTGTTGCAGCTTTCGCTGGTGTAGCGAATGCAAATGCAAATGAGAAGATCATTGCAACAGCAACCGCACCTGCGGCAACTTTGTTTGTTAATACATTACTCATAATTTATTTAATTAAATGTAGTACTTGTCGTGTAATACAAGTCCTACAAACTTATAGACCTTTTTGACTATGGGGCCCTCGGCGTTCCCGGGGAAATATCCCCGAGGTATCATTCGATGCCCGGAGACGTCCATAGCTGCGGCACGCTATTTGTCGACCAAATAGACACCACACTTTTTCATCCACAATAAATTGTATGCATACAATTTACTGTAGGCGCCACATTACTTGAAAAGCAAACAACAATAATTACTACTAATAATAAATTGTAATGGCGTTGTTTGACTTCATTGCAATGCGACTTTGCTTTTAATTGCCATCTCGCTTCTATCATATATTTCGACACAATAGAATTGCGAGGTAGCTAACATAATGAAGACCGATATACTGAGTTACTTTTTCATATTCTGAACAGAGCGTCCGTGCGGAAAACAATGCATAACTAAATGCATTTAATTATAAGATGTGATTATGTAGCTCTTCGTAATACACCTTTTACCGTGCTTACGAGAAACATTTTCAAGGTACACATCGCTATGAAAAATACATAGCTTCCTCCACATTATATATCGCTCAGCCAAGTGAGCAATAAACCCAAGTGGGTAATGTGGATAGCGAATACTTTCCTTATTTTATCAAACAGCGATATGTGCATATCGCGTACACTAAAGCGACCGTTATAAACGGCAAGTATTCTTGGCTTTAGTGGTGCTATAAGGATACTGGTTTATTGTATAAAGTCAACGGTTTTCATACCTATTAATTGTGTGTTGTTATATGACGCAAGATCCAAAAAGTGTTAAAATAAAAATAGCCCAAATTACATAATAAAGAGATAAAAATGAGTAAAGTTACAGAAAAATGACTTCACAAAGCCATTTTTCAACTATCATTGCTATTTTTTATGATTAGGCGAGAGATAGCGAGTATACAGCCCATCTTTTCTCTCCTTCACGCTCAATAACTCCATCTTCTACAAGCGAGTGCAATTCGCGAGAAATCATCTTTGCACTTAAGTTCGGTAGCGCAATTTGAATCTCTTTACTACTTGCTCTTCCCTTTTGAGTAATAACATCTATTACCTGCATTCTACGGTGCGCCAATCGCTTACGCTCATTAAGTGGTTGTTTTCTAACGCTGTTTTTTTGTTGCGTGTCCTTTATGTCCTTTATACTTTCCGTGTCCTTTATCGTGTCCTTTATGTCCTTTATACTTTTTTTACTTTGTCCTTTATGTCCTTGAGAAGCATCTTTTTCTATTTGCTGTTCCGGAACTTGTGCAAAAAAGTCCTGTGCAATCGCAACTGCATCCGCGCGATTGTCGATCATTGCATTTTGTATGTACATACCAAAGTCGGTATATGCTCCTTTGAGCACTTCTGCGTTCATTTCTGAAATAAGTCCGGAAACATAAAGCAAATCTATAAGTGATACACAATGCTTCACACATACAACAAGATCGGTAACCGATTGTGTGCCGACAGTATGCACACCTGATCGCAACTCTAAAACAAGTGCGATAAGGTGACGCGCTTGTCTGCGAATGGTATTTCGTATTTCTTCTTTGTACGGTATCGCATTGGTCACCAAATAGGTCGCGGTGGCAAGTCGCTCTGCTCGAGCATACAAAACAGCTCCTACTGTATTTTCACCAAACGGATTAATGAATGCTGTCGTGCTTTTATTAAGCATCTTTGTTATGTCCTTTATAGAACGCTTGTTATATAGTTCTTTTGCCATACTCGTGTCCTTTATATAAAGGACATTTATGCATTGTATGTCCATTAGATTTGTCCTTTATACAATGTCCTTTATCGTGTCCTTTATGTCTTTTATGAATATGTCCATTATAAGTGTATGTCCTTTATGGTCAATAGAGTTTTAATTGCGACACAGTAGTTGCAGTTTGTACAAAGTATCGTAGTGGTGTGTCGCTTTTATACTTTGTACCTGCATACCGAGTGCTCATATTGATGTCTGTAATATGGTATTATGGTATGTATTCTTAGTTATAAATGTAAATTAAAATCATGGTGGCCCGATCGTCTAAATCTGAAAAAAAGAGTGCAAACAAAAAAACAAAACGAGGCCCGGGAAGACCTCGAAAAAAACCACAAGTACAAGAAAAAGAAGTGCATCTCCGTCACGCACCGGTAGCACCCGACACAATGCGAAGTGTATGGGCGATACTCTTCATACTACTTGCCGTATTCTTTTTGCTTGCTGAGTTTAATATGGCGGGCAAGCTCGGCACGACACTCTATATATGGCTCGGTGCTCTTTTTGGTGTGGGGTATACACTCGTACCTATTTCGTTTGTATTACTTGCTGTTGTCTTTTTCAGTGAGCTAAACAAAAAAGATGTAAGCACCTTTAAGATTGCAAGCACTGTTATATTCTTTCTCAGTGGTCTTGGCTTGATAGAAACTGTCTCCACGGGAAATGGAGGGCTTGCAGGTGAGTTGGTATCTGCTCCCCTTATCTATGCGGTGGATACTACTGCAACTATTTTGGTTTTATGTGGACTCATCATCGTTACCCTTTTGATTGCATTTGATACTCACTTGCAAAAGATATTCGCCTCGGCTATGGCACTCATATTTAAAAAGGAAAAGGAGGAAGAAAATGTACTTGAAGAAGAAGAGCAAGCCACCATAGACGAGCATACCAAAGAACACGAACAGCTCAGCGAACAACAAAATGAAAATGAGGAAGATGCCTCTGATACAGATGCAAAAGAAAAGTCGGCGGGTATCTTTAACTTTGGCGCAGGCAAAGCAGATGCAGAACCATCTATATTTAATTTCTCATCAGGCAAAAGTGGTGAATATACTCCTCCGCCACTTTCAATCCTTAAAAAAGATAAAGGGCGTCCTGCTGTGGGCGATGTGAAAGCAAGTGCAAACACCATAAAAAGAACTCTGAACAACTTTGGTATATCGGTCGTGATGGATGAAGTATCTATCGGACCGACTGTGACCAGATACGCAATGAAGCCGGCAGAAGGAGTACGTCTTGCTAAAATACTCAGTCTGCAAAGCAACTTGGAACTCGCACTCGCTGCTAGCCCTATACGAATAGAAGCCCCTATCCCCGGAAAAGCATTGGTAGGTATTGAGGTGCCAAACACCACCAAGTCAACTCTCGGACTCGCTACACTTATGTCTGAAAAAGAGTTTCAGAAGTCTGACAAGCCACTTTTGATTACCCTCGGTAGAGACATCACCGGAAAACCTCACTATGCGAACATCGCCAAGATGCCACACCTGCTTATCGCCGGTGCGACCGGTGCAGGTAAATCGGTTACCGTACACGACCTTATAATGAGTCTACTCTACCGAAAGGGCCCACAAGATTTGCGTTTTGTTATGGTTGATCCTAAACGCGTGGAGCTCACACTCTATAATTCCATACCTCACTTGCTTACACCTGTTATTACCGACCCAAAGAAAGCCATCCTTGCGCTTAAATGGCTCGCAAAGGAGATGGATAGACGCTACGACATACTGGAAGCCGAGAAAGTGCGCGACATTGCATCGTATCATGCGAATATATATGAGCCGGCAAAGGGTGCAGAAGACGCTCCTGAGCCAATGCCATATATCGTAACGGTTATAGACGAGCTTTCCGACTTGATGCAGGCATACCCACGCGAGCTGGAGTCGGCAATTGTACGCCTTGCACAGATGAGCCGTGCCGTTGGTATTCACCTTATACTCTCTACACAAAGGCCGAGTGTACAGGTTATTACCGGACTCATTAAGGCCAACATACCTTCACGACTTGCACTTCAAGTATCGTCTCAGATTGACTCGCGGACCATTTTAGATATGGGAGGTGCTGAAAAACTACTCGGCGCGGGTGATATGCTCTTTTTGTCGGGCGAGATGAGTAAGCCTCGTCGTATACAAGCTCCGTTTGTAACGGAAGACGAAGTGAAAGCAACAGTGAAATATCTTGCTGATTCATATAGTGATGAACTCCCTGATGAAATAGATCTCACCGAAGTGGGGCACGATAGCAGTATATTCTCTGCAACTGTCGGTGGCTCGGGCAGTATTGAAACCGACGAGGAAGACGCTCTGTATGACGAAGCCAAAAATATCATTATAGAAGCCGGGAAAGGTTCTACTTCATTCTTGCAACGCAAGTTGCGCATAGGATATGCTCGTGCTGCTCGCTTAATGGATATGTTGGAAGAAAACGGCATCGTAGGACCACAAGAAGGATCAAAACCGCGAGAAGTTATTGCCGATGCTGTGCAGACTGACGAACAACAAGAAGAATATGATGATGATTCCCCTTCTCTTGTCTCAACTGATACAGAGCCAGCAGAAGAAATGGAAACAGAAACCGAAGACGAAAGCTCCGAATCAACTACAACAGACAGCAGCACAGAGGCTGAATATGATGAAGAAGACTCGGACGAAGAAGACAGTGACATATACACAACTACACGACTGTAGAGAATGTATATATGTAGTACACTGAAGTGATAGAGATAATAATAGTATGGCAATCACTTTTCATTCACATTTGCTCAAATATGTATTTGTAATACTTTTTATTTTGATACTTGGGTATGCATATTTTGAAGCTCGCAATGTGCTCTATGGTCCGGAAATAAAATTGGACTTTAACAACACCCTCACGGTACACGACCAAAAAATAAACATAGCAGGGACCGTGCGAAATGTCGCCAAATTAACCATTGAAGGAAAAGAGGCAATGATTGACGAAAATAATATGTTTAGCAGAACCATACTGCTCACAAAAGGGCTCAATCACCTTACATTGGAAGCACAGGACAAATTTGGCAAAACTAAAAAACAAGAGAT
Source organism: Candidatus Kaiserbacteria bacterium (assembly GCA_027082835.1). GTDB lineage: Bacteria > Patescibacteriota > Minisyncoccia > Phycocordibacterales > UBA2100 > UBA2100. The sequence continues at coordinate 25,325 of JALWTP010000040.1, read as the reverse complement.
TAATGTGATATACACGCCAAAACCATAGAGGAAAAAGTGAGCAATTACTGATACACTATAGGGGTTATTATGATTAGAAAAATATATGAGTGCAGCTAAAAAAACAACAAAGAAAACTACCACAAAGAAAGAGGGTGTAAAAACTGAAAAGAAAACAGCCACCGCAAAAAAGTCGTCTCAAAAAGCGGAAGAGAGAAACAAAGATAACGAAAAGGTTAACGAAGCACTTGCTTCTATACGAAACAAATTCGGTGACGAAGCCATTATGATGCTTGGCGACACCGCTCATGTGGATGTAGATACCGTGCCGACAGGCTCAATCGGTGTTGATTGGGCACTTGGTATTGGGGGCCTCCCACGCGGACGTATAATAGAAATATACGGTCCAGAGTCATCAGGAAAGACTACCCTGTCGCTACACGTAATATCTGAAGCACAAAAGAAAAACGGAATATGCGCATTTATAGATGCAGAACACGCGCTTGACCCAGTATATGCAAAAAACCTCGGGGTAAAAACACAAGATCTCCTTATTTCACAGCCGGACACTGGAGAACAAGCACTTGAAATAGTTGAGAGTTTGGTACGATCGGGCAATCTTGATGTCATCGTGGTGGACTCTGTCGCAGCGCTGACGCCAAAAGATGAGATTGAAGGTGATATGGGATCACACCAGATGGGAAAGCAAGCGCGCTTAATGTCGCAAGCAATGCGTAAACTCACCGCCATCAGTGCGAAAAGCAACACGGTGATCATCTTTATAAACCAAACGCGAATGAAGATAGGCATGGTCTTTGGTAATCCTGAGACGACAACAGGTGGTAAAGCTTTGAAATTTTATAGTTCGGTGCGAATGGACATACGCCGTATTGCACAGATAAAGAAAGGGACCGAAATAATGGGAGGTCGGCACCGCGTGAAGGTGGTTAAAAACAAAGTTGCAGCCCCCTTCCGAACCGCTGAATTTGACCTTATATACAACGAAGGAATATCGCGTGAAGGTGAGATACTCGCACTCGGAGAAAAGTACGGTATCGTACAAAAATCAGGTGCTTCGTATAAATTTGATGATATATCGCTCGGCCGTGGGTATGATGCTGCACGGACCTTCCTGCGCGAAAACAAACCGGTAGCCAGTGCCATAATGAAAGAAATACGACAAGCGCTGAAAGATGCGGTATAGCACCACATAAAATTGCAGATAATAATAAACTGAGTATAATCTCTCCATATGCTTTCATATACAGACTTAAAACCGGGAAAAATAATCGTGTTTGATGACGCACCTTTTGAAGTGGTTGCTACCAGTGGTGTGGTTAAAAAGCAACGCCAAAAGCCACACAACACCGCAAAAATGAAAAATATGCGCACCGACGCAACTGTTGAAAAAACATTTACGCAAGCAGACAAAATAGTAGAGGCAAACATAGAAGCGCGTGATATTCAATTTATATATGAAAATAGAGGCACTATTGTCTTTAGCGACCCTGATAATCCAAAGAACCGATTTGAATTATCAAGTGACATTGTCGGCGACACATTAAAATACATTAAAGAAAAAGACATCGTGGAAGCGCAGGTGTTTGATGATGAAATAATTGGTATTAAAATCCCCATAAAAGTGGAGCTTAAAGTGGTGGAAGCACCGCCAAACATTCGCGGTAATACCTCTGCAGGTGGCAACAAAGTAGTAGTAACCGAAACCGGACTTTCCGTTACCACTCCCCTTTTCATTGAAGTTGGAGACACCATACGCGTCAATACACAGACCGGCGAATACGCAGAGCGTGTGTAGAGTATGCCTTAATATAAAAAGTAAAGCCCCCGACTTTCATAGTCGGGGGGTCCATGTTTGAGGTGGGCTATTCTTCTGTTTTTTACTTGGCGTATACAAACTTGCCAAGCATCCATCCATGGAAGAACCCTGCAACACCTACATAGAGAGGCAACGCCACGAGAGCAAACATATACTCTCCAAAAGACAAGACGGGCTGTCCTTTGGCGGTTAAAAGCAGGAATATGATCACCGAGGATAAAAAAGTTCCCCAGAACGCGTGTACCCACGCTGTTTTCTTTGCGATATTCATCTAAACCTCCTTTTATTAAGACAAAATGCCTACACCTAAACTATCACAAAGGGCACTGTCGTCAAGACAGTGCCCTTTGTGTAATTATTAGAAGAGTCCCCCTTCTTATTTGATGATGTATGGGATGAGCCCCATTTCTCGTGCGCGCTTTACAGCACGAGTCACATCTCGTTGGTGTTTTGCCGTAAGCCCTGTTTGCAAACGGCTCTTAATCCTCCCATGGGGATTAAGAAATTTCTTCAACACCTCTGTGTCTTTGTAATCAATATATTTGATACCATTTTGTGAAAAATAATCTGCTGACATATTTTTTTATTTAGGTAGACAGATAATACACTATAAAACCGTATTTTCAAGTGTTTTTGCCTCTTTGTCTTATATCCGTGCGTATGCTTGGGTATTTTGGTACAATGTGGATATATAAATAGGTGTAATAGTATTAAATATGTATATTAACAAAGCATTTGTATACGGAAATCTTGGTAGAGACCCTGAGCTTAAGTCGCTCCCATCGGGAGTAAATGTTGCCACTTTTTCTATCGCAACAACGCGTGTATACAAAGACAAAGAAGGACAAAAACAAGAACAGACCGATTGGCACAATATCGTTGTATTTGGACGCCAGGCAGAGCTTGTTTCGCAATATCTTAAAAAAGGAAGCACGGCTTTCGTAGAAGGACGAATGCAAACGCGAAGCTGGGAACAAGACGGACAAAAGAAATACCGTACTGAGTTGGTTGCCGATCGTGTTCAATTTGGCCCAAAAGGAGGAAGTGGAGCGCCTTCCGCATCAGTATCGGGAGACGAAGCATCTGAGCCTACTCCTGCTCCCGCAGGAGGCATAGAATATCCTGAAGAAGATATTGACCCGGACGACATACCATTCTAATCTTTGTATCCATAGAAAAACAAAACGGACCATGTACGCGGTCCGTTTTGTTTTTGAGTAGAATAGAAAATATGTTTTACTCTTGTGTTTCTTCTTTACTTTCTTCCTCTGATGTAGTTTCGCTATCTGTTGACTCAGTGTCCCCAACCAAGTCATCTATTGATTTAGATATCTCTTCTTCTGACACTTCGGCACTTTCTTCTTTTACTGCTTCAGGTTTTTCTATTGTTTTGTTTGTTTGTACTTCTCTAAATACTGTGTTTTGTTCTGTTTGCATTTTTGCGCGTGTTTCGTCTCTGGTAGTTTTGACTACGGTAAATCGCAGTATTTGTTTATTTTCTTTCAAGTCTTCTTCTTGAAGCATTCGGGCTTCACCAGGTTGCATCTCAAACTTAATCCATCCAAAGTATGCTGTATCGTATTTGGTATTCTTACCACCATTGTTTACATACATAGTGTAGGCAAGATTGTTCATTGCGGGAGTGCCTTCTGATATAAATGACCCTCCGCGACTCTCTATTGCACTGCGTAGTTTAGCAACTTCCGCTTCCAATTCGTCTTGTGCAATTGTAGGTAGCAAATGGTACCCAAGTTCGTATACTTGTGCATCACTTGCATTTTCTTCGGTTGTTTTTTCTATTTTCTCTGTCATGGTCAATGAGAATACCATAGCTACCCTATGCTCGCAAGGTGTTATTTAAGTTTTTTATATACTTCTGCATCGTTTCTTTTTCCTATAACCAGTATAAAAACCGTGTCGTTATCGTATGAATATATTATTCTATAATCTCCACTCCGTATTCTGTACAGAGCGTGTCCTTGTAATTTTTTAGTATTTTGTGAATTCGGGTCTTTTTGTAGCAACACTATATGCTGTGCTATTTGTTTTTGGTGCTTTGCCACCAAACTTTTTATATATTTTTGCGCTTTTTTAGAGAATTGTATGTTACGCATTGAGCATTTCGTTTAGAAGTTGAGTGCTTTCCTTATTGCTTAAAAAGCCACTTTTTTGTGCCTTTTTTGCTTCACTTGCCCAATAAGCATCTTCTAATGCTGATAGTTGTTCAAATTTCTCAGGTGACATAACCACTGCAATTGCCCTGCTGTTTCTTGTTACGGTGACTGGCTCATTTCGCGCCGAATCTACTAACTGTGCGAATGCAGTTTTTGCCTTTGTTGCTGGAATTGTTTTATTGGTCATATTAACCATATTAACCATTTTCACTATTTTGTCAATTTCTATGGTGCCCCTATAAAATATTAAATACAGTGCGAGCGTTTTTGGTTAATTGTGTTGCTGCGGTATCAAAGTCTTCCCCACGAATATCAGCAATTGCTTTAATGGTGTCTATCACAAAAACAGGTTCATTTCTCTTTCCTCTGTGTGGCACCGGTGCTGCATACGGTGCGTCTGTCTCTGCGAGCATCATATCAAGTGGTACATCTCGTACTACTTCGTGTAACTCAGGCGCAAAAGTGATTACCCCGGGGAAAGCAATGGTAAAACCGAGTGCAAGGTATTCGCGTGCTATTTCTTTTGTAGAAGTGAAGAAGTGCACATTTCCTCGCACTGTATCACCATATTCCTTTTGATACAGCCTTAGTACTTCAAGAGCGTCTTCGTGTGCATCGGTAGAATGCTCCGACGGGCGTATGTGGAGCATTAGTGGTAAGTCGTGCCCTGCGGCGAACCGCACTTGTGCTTCAAATACTTCTCGTTGGCGTACATATACTTCATCACGAGGGGTGCGAAAATAATCAAAGCCGCACTCTCCTATTCCTACCACTTTCTCATTTAATAGCTTTTCATATTTATCTGCATCAAATGACTCATTGGTATCGGTCGGATGCACGCCGATAGTTGCACCTACTATCTGTTCGCGCGAGGCTTCGCCTCGCGCGAGTTCCACCGCCTGTTGACTCGTCTTAAAACAAGTACCCACGGTGATAGTAGTTACTCCACTCTCGCGCATTCTTTCCAAAACCGCCTCGCGATCTTCGTCAAATTGCTTTTCGTATATATGCGAATGTGTGTCTATGTATTCCATGTTCATAGTGCTTATTATGACACAGTGCGTATGAGTTTATCATTGTTATCTCCCGTGCCTTTCACTTGACTTTTATATAGAAAAGTGTTATATTTTTATTAGATTTCAAGCTGAAAAGGAGAAGGCCATGCACTCCATTCTGGCAGCATTCATCGCCGCATTTGCGGTGATGGGTGTGGGGTATGTTGCGCATACCCCCCAAAACGAATTCATGAAGCTGGTTCCGGCCAACTTCATGATTTGCGCCGGGTATCCGGCGATCACTTTTTTTGTGGTCCTTGTGACCGCAAAGCTGTGGTACGCCTGATGCCCAAACGCCCCCATCGCACGGCGACGGGGGGCGTTTTTTATTCATCTTGAATTATTTTTTACTTTGGGTGTTTTATAATTGAAACTATTATGTAGTGAGGTTCTATAATGTGAAAATAGAATCGCCAGTTTTTATCAATCCTTCCCTGCCACAGATTTTCGTATCCTTTGTACTTTTTTGTGTGCAAAGATGGATGTTGGAAGTTTTGTAATAAATATCCAAACTGTTTCCGTGTCTTTTTTTGAATCTGTTTTGGTAGTTCTGCAAATTGTTTACCTGCCGTATCAGTGAGTTTAATTTTCATACTTTACTATCTTCTTATCAAACTCCTCCAAAGAACCGAATTCAATGTAGTTTCCTTCTTTAATATCCTTCAAACCTTGTCGTATGTCTTCTGCCAACTGTGCGTCAACATTACTATTCGGCTCCAGTATAATTTTCTTTCCTTTCTGTACCACATGCATAATTTGCCCTTCGTTTAAATCAAGTGCTTCTCGTATCTTTTTTGGTAGTGTAAGAACACCGCGTTGTTGTAATTTTATTGTTTGCATTACATAAATATATCAGTAATTCAGTATTACTGCAATACTGAATATTACCGTATTACTTTTCTAACCGTGCAAACATATTTTCCGGTTTTTTGTTGGCGAGAATGGATTCTTTTATAATTCTGTTGGTCTCTGGCATAAATGGATTAAGCATTCTCCCTATAGAATATAACTCTGTCGCCAATTCTCGTATGAGCTCCCTTCCCTTTTCTTTGTCTTCTTTTACCACACGAAATGGCTCTGTTTCGGTTATCTTTTCATCCAGTTCTCCTATTTTGCTCCATACATACTCAAGTGCCTTATCCATACGATAGCTCTCTATCGCCTCTGTATACTCTTTGGGAAAGTCAGCCGCCTGTGGACGCTCTATTGGCTGTTCTAAGTGTGTTTCGGCAAGCTTCATTATGCGTGCGGTTAAATTGCCAATGCCGTTTACCAGATGTGCCGTATACCATTCGTCCATTTTGTCCCAAGTAATATCGGAATCGTCTACCGGATGGATATGGCGAAGTAAAATATATCGCGTCGCCTCAGTACCATACTTTCTCACTACATCCATCGGATCAATGACATTACCGAGTGATTTACTCATTTTTTGTCCGCCACTATTGATAAAACCGTGATACAAAATAGTGTCTGTGGTGGGAAGTCCAGCTGACATAAGCATTGCTTGCCATATTATTGACTGAAATCGTATTTGATCCTTACCGGCAACTTGCATAGTTTCTCCTTTCTCCCAAAATGTTTTGTAGTTTTCTTCATTGGGCCATCCAAGTGTGGAAATATAGTTCGTTAATGCGTCAAACCATACATACATTACCTGAGAGTCATCATTTGGCACCGGTATTCCCCAACTCATTCGCTCTTTAGAGCGCGATATACTCAAGTCTTCCAGGCCGTTGCGTACAAACGCAAGTGCTTCTTCTCTACGCCAATCAGGCAATGTCTTTGTTTTGTCCGAAAGATATTCTATAAGTTTATCCTCATACTTACTCAGTGTGAAAAACCAATTTTCTTCCTCTATTTCTACAGGATCCATATTGGGATGATTTGGACATTTGCCCTCTACCAAATCTGCATCACGAAGAAACATTTCATCACCCACACAGTACAGCCCTTTATATGTCTTCTTATAAATATCCCCTGCTTGTTCGCATCGTTTCCATATTTCTTTAGCGGCTTCTTCGTGTTGCGCAGAGGTGGTGCGTATAAAATTATCGTACGAGAGATTTAATTTCTCTTTCAAATCAGAGAAAGTTTTTGCATAGCGGTCTACATATTCCTGATATGATTCCCCCAGCTCGTCTGCTTTTTGTGCTATTTTTTGCCCATGTTCATCTACACCGGTATTGAAAAATACTTCCTCCCCCATCAGACGCCATGCCCGTGCTATCGCATCTGCCTGCACGAACTCAAAAGCATGACCGATGTGTGGCTTATCGTTTACATACGGAAGTGTGGTGGTGATATATTTGTTCATTGTATTCATTAGTGTGCCTTGCGAGACTTTTCAGCATCATTAAACAGCTCTTGTGCGGCAGCTGCAAGAGGAACAGAAAGTAATATACCCAATATTCCTGCAACCTTTGCTCCAATCAACAATGCAATAATAACCAAAATAGGAGGAACACCGACCACTTTAGTCACCACAAGCGGATAGATGAGGTGATTTTCAAATTGTTGGATGATTATATAAAACGCAGCTACAATGAGCGCCATAGTTATTCCACCTCCGGTAAATGCCAATGCTATTGCGGGAATAGATGCCAAAATAGGACCGAAGACCGGTATAAGCTCCATTGTTGCTGCTATAACCGCAAGCACCAATGCATACTGTATACCAAGTATTGCAAGACCAAGATAGGTCAAAACCCCTATGAGAATGGCGAGTAGAAACTGCCCCTGCATCCATAATCCTATTTTTACTTTTGTGCGACGCCAGAGATCAAGAACATAATTTTCGTATTGCAGTGGTGTTACCACACGCAAAAACTCTTCAATACCCTTTTCGTTTATAGCAAAATAAAATGAAAATACAACAATTAAAATCAAACTAAATGCACCACCAAATATAACACTTATCGCCATTAAAAAGTTTCCTGAAAGACCTTTCATAAAATTGGCGATATCGTTAGTGGTGTCCTTTAGCGAAAAGTCACTCAGTAATGTCTTTGTATGATTGAGTGTATTTTGGTCTATATTTCCTGCAGGAGTATGTATAGTATCAATATACATAGGAACTGTGTTTATTAATGATGATGTTTCATTAAGAACTGGTGGCAAAAGGAAGAATATAACAGCAAAAAATGTTGCAAAAAAACTAAGATACACTGCAAGAACCGCCAACACGCGTGGTACTCTATGTTTTCTCAGCACCCTCGCAGCCGGCTCAATAGATGAAGCAATAACAATAGAGGTGAGAACTATAAGTACAAGATCACGCAAATACCAAAGCAGCGCCGCCGAAGCGAGTAGTACAATTACTCGTATAATTGTTCCTGTTGTGATTGTAATGCTTGTTTCCTTCATACTCTTTGTCTATAACCATAGTATATAGACCACATTGATATATGCAAAGATATGCTACATTCACTAATCACCTGAATAGCATTAATGAAGTTCTGCTATAAGTGCACTTAATGCGATCCTCTCCTGTTCTCCTGTATCGCGATTGCGTAGAGTTACAGTATTGTCCTCAAGAGTGTCAAAATCCACAGTAACACACCACGGTGTTCCTATTTCATCTTGGCGTCTGTATCTCTTTCCGACATTACCGTTGTCGTCAAACATACTGTTTGGAATAATCTTTTTCACTTCTTCATATACTTCTCGCGCCTTTGCCACCAATTCCGGTTTGTTTTTCATCAAAGGAAATACGGCAACCTTCACCGGCGCCAGGTCTTTTGGCAATTTAAGAAATACTCTAGTGTCTTTTCCCAAGTTATCTTCGGTATAACTTTGTGTAAGTACTGCCATTACCGCTCTATCTAATCCAAACGAAGGCTCTATAACATGTGGTACCGTAGTCTTCCCTTCGGCATCTGTATATACCAACCTTTGCCCGCTTCCTTTTATATGACTCTCTAAATCATGCGCAGTGCGATATGCCAATCCTGATAATTCGTCAAATCCTTTACCAGGGAAATCGTATTCAAAATCAATGGTTTTCTTTGAATAGTGTGCCAAGTCGTTCCCCACAACATCTACTTCCCTCACACGCTCGTGAGACAGCCCCAATACATCTATCCAATTCCATATGCGTATTCGCCACTCTTCAAAAAAGTGTTCCCAATCGTTTTCATAGACAAAGTACTCTATCTCCATTTGTTCAAACTCGCGCGTACGAAAAAGAAACTCACGAGGGGCAATTTCATTCCGGAACGCTTTTCCAATCTGCGCAATACCAAATGGTAGTTTTGGTCGCATTGTGTCTACTACATTTTTGAAGTTAACAAAGATGCCCTGCGCTGTTTCCGGCCGCAAATAACTTTTGGCATTTCCTTGCGCACCCACTTTTGTTTCAAACATAAGGTTAAAATCTTTCTTTTCCCCCAGTTTTCCGCCACATTCCGGACATTTTTCTGTACTTTCAAGGTGATCTTCTCTATATCTTTTGTGACATTTTTCGCATTCTACTAACGGGTCGGTAAATCCCGCTCCTGTGTGCCCACTTGCTTCCCACACCTTCTCATTCATTAAAATTGCAGCGTCCAATCCATACATATCGTCTCGCTCCTCAACAAACATACGCCACCACGCTCGTTTTATATTGTTTTTGAGTGTAACGCCAAGTGGTCCATAGTCCCACGCCCCCGCAAGGCCACCATATATTTCAGAACCTTGAAATATAAACCCACGCCTTTTTGCGAGACTTACCACTTTCTCCATTGTTGTGTCTTTGGTGTTTTCCATAGGGGTACTATAAAAGGTATGCCGTATAAGAGCAAGGACCTACCGCACTACTTTGCCATAATAATCCACGAACCGACTTTCTTGAAGCATTGCAGAAGTATCATGTGCCTTAGTGGTTATTTCTTTATTCGTGAAGGTGTCTGTGGCAGTAAATTTTTGGTTTTTTATAAGAATTGGAATTCTTCCTTCTTGGGTGGTACTTGGTATAAGACCTACCGAGAAAAGAACTCTCTTTGGTGGTGTATCCGCCACACCGGTATCTCCCAGCATCGTACCCACATACCATGTAATTGTACGGTCATTTTCGTTAAAGACGACTCGTTCATCAGTAGGATTGACATTACCTTCAAATCGCATATATGGTGGCAGTACCGCAGTTACCACTGCATCTTTAACAGTATTGGTCGTATTTGATATTTCCCACAATATACCATAGGTTGTCTCATGATTTACTTGTGGAGGCAGTGGCCCGGTGCTTCCTAAAGGATTATCAAAATAAAGCCCACGAGAAGTAAATGACGCATCGGTTGCCACTTTTATTTCGTTTGTTACTACTGATTTTATAATCTCAGGTACATTGCTTTCAGAAAGGCGTTGTCCTGCTGCATGTAATTCAAAAACAATAGTTGGATTCTCTATATGTATGAGCTTGCTCGCGATTTTAGGAGTCAATCGTATGCTAAAAGATCCTTCCTCGCCCGGTTCAATACGCTCCAAAGCTCCATCTGTCGTGGTTTTGTCCCATATAACAAGAGAATCTGCAGATCGGTAGAAGCCCCTGTCGGGTGCAATAGTGAACGGGTCAAACCCACTTCCTTTTATCGTTGCGGCGATGGTTACATCTGTTAGAGGAACTGAAAGATTATTTTTCCAATTCAAGCTTACCTGTATTGGCACCCCAGCCTGTGCCACATAATCCTTATCTGTCTTTCCATCATATGAAAGCGACATATTCAAAAACGGTCGCGACACAGCAATCTGTTTTTCAAACTGTGAAAGCACTACATCTACTTTGTGTGATTGTGGCACCTTTCGTGTACCACCTACAAATCGGAAAGTGCGCACATCACCTTCTTGGCCATCTAATGTCCCCGTTATTTTTATTGTTTTGGTATCTCCGGGGTTTAAGTTCCCCAACTCCCAAAGTTCGGAATCCTTTTTCATTTCTGGAATTGTTTTCACTACTTTAAAGCCAAAAGGATATGTGGGATGCAGCACAACATCTCCCATGGTTTCTTTTGAATTTGAAGTGACCTTAAGAGTCATAGTAAGTGGCTGTCCCGCTATCGCCTGCCCATTTGCTTCAAGAGACATATCCAACGCCGAAGATGAGATAACGACAGAATGCTTCACCGGTTGAGTAGAAAACAGCCCGCTTGAATTGGCTAGTCTATATTCAAGTTCCACAGAAGACTCTTTTACTTCTCCATTTTGCCCGAAAAGTGCCACTTTTACCTCTCCATTGCGTACTCCGCCAGGCTCTATAGAGCCTAACTTTATTCTCTGGGTTTCCAAAGTTTGAGTAAGATCAGCAGGACTATGTGTACCACTTGGATATTTTATTATCAAATCAGCAAGTTCCAGAGTGGTGTTGTTTTTGTTAGTTACTGTAATTTGTAATGGCAAAATATCTCCTCCTTCAAGTGTGCGCGGTCCGTTTACTGACACTTCTATTTTGCGTGCCGATACGGTGTTTGATCCTGAAAGCAAATATACAGCAGACACTCCTCCAACCAATACAAATACACCGAAAGAAAATAATAGAAATTTCATAGGAAATGAATGCCTTTTGTATGTTTGTCTGGCTGCCTGTGGCATTGTCTCTACCATTGACGCACTTTCACTTGTCAGTGTTTCTTTATCCTGTGCCCTTTGTAAAGTACTCATTGAAATACCCTTTCTTTCCCAGTCACTTTTTACAGACGGCTGTATAGGGTTGAGTGTTCTGCGTGGATGCTTGAGCGGTTGTTTAAAACGCGAATACATCTGCTGTTTCAGCTGACTTATTTTCCCTTTTTTAGGAAAAGTATGTTTTTGACCGCCATTATTTGAAAAATCTTCCTGCTCCATAGTAGTAAGTATACCTTTTTAAAGTCTTTTTGTCGGTATGTCGCGTGTGGTTATCATCGCATTTACACCAAGTGAGTATTCGCTATTCCTGTATTTATTATAGGTAGTAACACTTCTTTTTTGTGTAATACTTCGTCTAATATATCCCTCGTGTATGTTCCACTTTCAATGAGGCTTTGTACTTGTGTCTTCTTTTCCAGATACCCAAGCGTATATAATAATCGCGCAACACACAGATATTCAATCGCTTTTTTGTATGCACTTTCTTTTTCTGCAGACAATTGCTCGCGAGCTTCTTTAAGCACACGATACGCTTCATTTGATGATTCTTCAGCAGGTATTATTTTCCTGGCAAGCACAGTGATGTCGCCAAACACTTTTGCATTTTGAACATCAAGTGCACCGTCAATGACTTCCGCTCCGGTTATTCTCCACAGTCCTCTCCCTTTTACCAAAGATACTTTTGAGTACGAAAAATCTTGTAAAGAATAGCGTAATTTTGACGCTTCTTCTCGTACACTTTTTGCACTGGCGAATATAAGTCCGATATCTTTGGTGAGAAGCCAAAATAATTTGTCTGCATCTTGGACCGGAGTACTTCCGAGAACCAAACTATCCGTTGTATGCACAATGTGTGCCATAGTATTACTGTTTATTTACTACAATCTCTACTTCATCTTGAGTCTCTCCTATCGCAACCTTCGTATTTGTTTGTGTTTCTATATCCTTTGTATATTCCTCAACAACACTGAGAACATCCTCGCTTCCTGAAATAGTCGCTTTCCCAACATCATCTAAAGTGAAGTTGCCCTCTTTTCGTGCCTTTTGTATTTCGCGGATAATATCACGCACCTGTCCTTCTTTTTTCAATTCAGGAGTTATTTCTGTGTTGAGCACGATGTCGGCAACGGAGGTGTCTATTATTACCTCTTTTACATTTACCTCGTCAGCAATGATTGCACGATACTCAGGTGCTACTTCCTTTTGGAGTGTTATGGATTGCAACGGTTGACGCACTTTAATACCGGCATCCATTCGCTTTTCAAGTGCCTGAGACACTACCGCGCGCACTTCTGCCATAGTGGTAAGCACATCAGTATCCCACTTTTTATTCTCGCTCCACGGTAGTAGGTGTACACTTTGGATTGCGTCATCTTCTCGCACGCGTTCAAAGAGCCATTCTGCCATAAATGGAGTAAACGGCGCGCATATCTTTGCATACTCAATCAAAACAAATCGTATCGTTTGAAGTGTTTCTTTTATTTCTTCTCCTTTTATCCTATCGCGAGAGCGGCGTATATACCATGTAGAAAGATCGTCTACAAAGTCAAACAGTGGTCGTGTCGCTTTATCTAATTCGTACGCATCCATTGCGGTGGTAACCTGCTCGTGAAGTTGTCGTGTACGAGCGATTATCCATCTGTCTAATATGTGAGTACTGGTGTCTGTTGCGGTGTGCTCAACCGCATCTTTATATAATTCATAGAATGAGTATATATTTTCCAGGCGCCCCATTACTTTATTAGACACATTTGCCGCATCGCGTTCTATGAAGTTAAAATCCTCCGCACGCACCACTTGTGAGCTAAGTAGATACAGACGAATGGCATCAGCTCCGTAGGTATCTATCATTAGTTTTGGATCTGGATAGTTTTTGAGTTTTTTACTCATTTTCTTTCCGTCTTCCGCCATTACCATTCCGTTCACTATTACATTTTTGAATGTATTTCTACTAAAGGCACCTCCGGCAAGAACATGCTGATAATAGAACCATGCGCGCGTTTGGTCGGTACCCTCGGCAATAAAGTCTGCGGGTATCCTTTTTTCTGTGCTTTCTTTGTTTTCAAATGGGTAATGACGCGATGCAAACGGTACCGAGCCCGAATTAAACCAAGTATCAAGCACATCAGGAACGCGTCGCATTATTCCTCCACAATCACATTCATAGGTCACTTCATCAACCACATCTTTGTGGAGATCATCCACTTCTACACCACTTTTTTCTTTCAAATCAGCGATACTTCCCATTACTTCATCTGTGCCACATTTCTCACATCGCCACACCGGAATAGTATTTGCCCAAAATCGCTGTCGTGAAATAGACCAATCGCGAGCCCCCTCAAGCCAATTACCCCAGCGTCCTTTTTTTATATGCTTTGGTGACCAGTTAATATCTTTTGCGTATTCCAGCAACTCCGGCTTCATTTTTTCTACGGCAACAAACCACGAACTTGTGGCGTAATTCAAGAGTGGAGTGTCGCATCGCCAACAGTGCGGATATGAGTGCTCTATTTTTTCTTTATCAAAGAGTATTCCTTTTTGTGCAAGGTATTGTATAACCGCTACATCCGTTGCTTGATGGTCGTCCTTTGGTTTTACATTCAGTCCTGCTAACTCCTTCACTTCATCTTTGATGATCCCATTCATCCCCACATGCTGAATGATAGGTAGGTTTTCTTTGTGTGCCAAGTCAAGGTCCTCAGCACCGAACGCCGGTGCTTCGTGCGCGATACCCGTTCCTGTTTCTGTGTCTATAAAGTCTGCTGCGTATACCTTCCATCCGTTTGCTCTATTGGCAACAGTGTCATCGTTTATATATGAATCAAACGGAGGCATATACTCAATGCCAACCAAGTCATTCCCTTTCATTTCTTCCACTATTTCATATTTCTCATCGCCGAATACGCGCTCAAGTGCTTCTTTGGCAAGAATATACCGTACAAGATCTCCCGTCTGTGCATCTTTTTTTTCTATCGTCACATAATCAATATCGTCCCCCACCGCGAGTGCGGTATTTCCCGGCAGTGTCCATGGCGTCGTCGTCCAAGCAAGAAACGCAACGCTATCTTTCCCTTTTACTGGAAACTCCACCGTTACCGACAAATCTTTAATGTCTTTATATCCTTCGGTTACTTCACTCTGGCTAAGTGTCGTCTCACACCGCGGACAAATATGAATAGAGCGATAGTCTTCATACACCAATCCTTTGTCGTAGAGTTGTTTAAACACCCACCATTCGCTCTCCATAAAAGTTTTGTCCATAGTGCGATACGGATTCTCCATATCGGCCCATCGTCCAAATCGCGGTATGAGCTTCCCCCATTCGTCTGATACTTCTTTTATTCTCTCGCGACAGGTATCGTTAAACTTCTTTACTCCCAAATCTAAAATGTCTTGCCGTCCTGAAATACTTAAATCTTTCTCAACGATATTTTCAAGCGGTAGCCCGTGACAATCCCATCCCCATTGACGCTCCACTTTATACCCACGCATCGTCCAATATCGCGGTACTGCGTCTTTGATAGCACTCGCCACGAGATGACCGTAGTGTGGTGTGCCGGTTGCAAATGGAGGACCATCGTAAAACACAAAGTCACCGTTTGGTGCATCTTTATCCACTGATTTTTGGAAAATATTATTTTCTTCCCAGTATTTCTGTGTTTCTTCCTCGCGAAGCGCGCGAGCTGTCTTTTCATTGGTCATATGTTCCCTATCGTACCAGAAATCTTTCCAATAGTCAGTTTTTGCACTCAGCCACACACTTTTGTAAATGTTTAACAAGTAAGCGGTTCAACCGCTGACCTAAAATTTCCAAGGGCGGTCCTTGGAAATTTGGGGTGTTTATTTCAACTTAGCTATTACTAAGCGGTTGAACCACTTAGTAACAACCACTACCTAATTTTTACCTATTTATGGCGCTTTTCTCTATATCAAAAAAATATGTATATGTGATACAGTACACCCATGCCTAAGAAAGTACTTACTCATTTTAAGAAAAACGACCCCCTACTCTACGAGGCAATTATTGCATTTGATAAACCATTTCGTGATGAACCGGAAAAGAAAGCGGACCTATTTGCCAGTTTGTGTCGTACCATAGCCGGACAACAACTCTCAGGAAGTGCCGCTGATTCAATATGGAATAGATTTCGCACCCTGTTCCCCAAAAACAAACCAACTGCTCGCAGGATATTAAACCTCTCTAAAGACGAACTCCGTGCGGTGGGCTTTTCGTATGCTAAAATCCGCGCTCTTTATGATCTGAGTGAAAAGGTGTCTACCCGCACCCTCTCACTTGGTGCACTGCGTACTGCAAATGAATCGCACATTGGCGAGCAACTGCAAAAAATCATCGGTGTTGGACCATGGACCACTGAAATGTTTTTGATGTTTGCACTCGGCAGAGAGGATGTGTTTTCAACAGGAGATCTCGGCCTTAAAAAAGGTATTGCAAAGATATATTCACTCAAAACATTACCAACACCGGAGGAAATGGAAGATCTCTCACAAAAGTGGCGTCCGTATCGCACCTATGCCGCGTGTGCGATTTGGACCATTCTTGATAATCGGTAAGTTTTTCAACACTTTATACACCGTTCGTTCACTTGTTATACCCATACTTATCCACAAAATACTTATTTTACTAATTATTTTATAGTAAAACGCCCCGAAGCGGTCGGGGCGTTTCTCAAAAAGAACCAAGAGGTCATGTCAGACACTCCCCAACCCGTGCACGCACATCAGACTGCCTACTGACCAAGCGCTTCATACGCTCAATAAAGTCACGAGGTCGCGTACCACAGTCGCATCTCCCGGCAGATGGGTACCCTTCAACAAAAAACACGGTTGCAACCGCACCGTTTTTTTCGCACCATTGTATTGCTCGCTCAACATCCTCAGGACGCTCAAGCAAGACCTCTCTGTCATTAACTTGTCGCATTTTATTTCTCCTGCGCATAAGTGACATACTTATACTATACATCTTAATGACAAATTATTTTCATTTATACACTTTTATAAAAATTACATTTGTGCAGGAGTATCTATACTCAGTAATTGCAATCCGTTTTTAAGGGTTTGGGCAACGGCGTGTGTGAGTGCAAGTTTATATTTTTGTGTCTCCCCTCCATCCAATACTTGTTCGTGTGCGTACCAAGTGTTGTATACACTTGCGAGTTCTGCAAGGTAGTTTGCAATATAGTGCGGTTCGTATTCTTGTGCGGCTCGTTCTACAACACTTGGGAAACGATAGAGCAATCTTTCTATGTCGGTTATTGCGAGTCCTGCGCGATCATATACTTGTGCGACTGTATCTGCATTCCCTTTTTCAAGAAGTGAGTTCGCTCGTGCATAGGTATATTGCAAGTACGGACCGGTATCCCCTTCAAGCGCAAGGGACTGTTCTAAATCAAAGATTATGTTTTTTCCCATTCCTACGCGTACAATGGCATATTTTATAGCCGAAAGCGCAATACTCTCCGCTGTTTCTTCATTTTCGCCTCTATCGCTTTCGCGCATTCGTACAAGAGCTCGTTCTTTTACAGAGTCAATGATGTCTTCTGCTAGTGGCACCCCGCCATCGCGAGACGAAATCTTTCCACTCGTAAGTGCCAAACGCCCATGTTGAATATACTCAGACTTTTCCGCCCATTGCGGCTCTATCAAAGATGCTGCTTTCTTTACCAATTGGAAGTGTTGTTTTTGTTCTATATCGGTAACCGTCACAGATGCGTCAAAAGTATATTTCGTAAATTTTAAACTTAGCAATCCTAAATCTTTTGCCAAATAGGTTCCAAATCCTGCCGAGTTTATAAACACATTGTCAAAAAGACCGTACTCGGAGCCTTTGAAAATAATCGCTCCATCTGATTCTTGAAAGACCTTCGGTGTGTTTTCTTTCACTATACGCTTCCCCTGCGCTTCTGATTCTGATTCAAATATAAACGCATCAAAATGTGAGCCGAGTCGCTTGGTTATATCAAGAAAGTATTTTTCCGAGAGTGCGCGTCCTTTTGTATACACCTCCCACTGTGGTGTATTTTCTTCTTTGTTGTAGAGCGATGTATTTATTGCGTCTATTTCCTCTTTATGATTTTCATACTCTGCTACCCCGTGTACATATGCCTCTCCAATTCGCTCAATGGTAAGTTCGTCTTGCCAATTTTTATCTAAAATAGCCCATACTGCCTTGGCAATCCCCGGCGATACATCGGACGGGAATGAAAGTGGAATAACATCTGCACCTGAAAACGAAATAATACGCACCAGTGCCTCCCCCAGAGAGTTATTGACCAAGTGTCCTATATGAAATGGTTTGAAAAGATTTGGAGAACTGTGCTCAATTAAAATAGTTTGCCCTTTATAGATATCGCTCGCTCCCCACTTTTCTGCCTTTTGTAAGATTGTATGTGTTTTCTGTGTAAAGAACTGCTCAGACAGATAGAAGTTTATAAATCCGGCACCGGCTACTTCTGTCTTTTCTACATATTCATTTGGTTTAATAGCTGAAACAATTTTTTCTGCCAGCTCTCTCGGATTTTGTCCCGCCTCTTTTGCGAGTACCATAGCCACATTAGATGAAAAGTCTCCATGCTCTAAATCGCTCGGATGTTCCAACACTACTTCTGTGTGAAGATCTAAGGTTTCAAGTGCGTCTTGTATCAGTTTTTGTATATCGTTGTGTATCATATTATCTATTATCTCCTTCGCTTTTTATGACCCCTCGTTTTTGTCTGCTTGCCAATTTTTCTATATTTTTAACTGCCACATCATTCATTGAAACATCCAGCATTCTCGCCACCTGAGAAAGATACCACAATACATCTCCTAATTCCTTGGTGAGTTCCTCTTTTTTCTCTGCAGAAATAACCCCTTTATCATTGCGTAATATCTTTTTTATTTTCTCCACCACTTCTCCCGTCTCTCCTGCAAGTCCCAGTGTGGTATATACCAGCGGATCAATCACTTTCTCATCAAATTGCGCGGTTGCCGAAGCCTGTTTTTGATATTCGTTTAATTCCATATTACTGTGCTATTTCTTTTACTTTATTGAGGGTTTCTTGTATCACACTCTCCAGTGACTGTGATGCATCTATTACTATACCGCCATCTACTTTGTTCGTAATGAACTCGTGCAATCCTTTTGCTACACCCTTATGGAAGTCTAATTTCTTTTTATCCAAGTGATTGAGTTTTTCTCCACGAGAATGCGCTCGCGCAATACCCACTTCAGGATCAACATCTAATAATATATATGCATCAGGAACGCACTCTCCTAAAAATGTATCACGAACCTGCCAAAACAAATCAGCAAGCTGATTTTGTCCGTGTGCGACTATTTGATACGCATAGGTAGACGAATCAAACCGATCACAGATAACCACTTTCCCTTCGGCAAGTGCCGGTTCAATTACTTTGCGTATATGATCTCGGCGTGCCGCCCAGAAAAGCGCAAACTGCGTTTCTGCATCGGTCATTTTTGCGTCATCTGAAAGTATGAGGTCGCGTATTTTCTCTGCATACGGCGAACCGCCCGGCTCGCGTGTATATACTGCTCCCCAGCCAATTGCCTTCACTATTTCTTTAGAGACGGTTGTCGTTCCCGATCCGTCTCCTCCGTCTATTACGATAAATGTTCCTTTTTTTGAAGTCATACGCACTAATTATATTAAAAATCATTCTTCCACATCATAGATTCTTTCGGAAGTGCTTGTTGACCTGCATATTTTGCAGACGCTTTTTTATTGTACGGATTTATAGTTTCTCCTTCTACAGAATAATATATGAGTTGCCCTATCGGCATCCCCGCATATACCCGCACCGGCTTGCTTACCGATATTTCTAGTGTCCAGTAACCACAAAAACCAACATCCCCCTTACCAGCTGTCGCGTGTATATCAATTCCCAATCGCCCTGTACTGGATTTACCTTCAAGAAAGGGAACATGTTTGTGCGTTTCTGTATATTCTAGAGTGCTTCCCAGATACAATTCACCCGGTTGCAATACAATACCTTCATCGGGAATAATAAAATGTTCAAGTGTGTTGTGTTTTTTAGCATCAAGCACTTCGTCTGTATAGGTAGCGAGGTGTTTTGAGAGATGTACATCGTATGAATTGCTTCCGAGTTTTTCTTTGTCCCACGGCTCTATGACGATATCTTTACTCTCTACATATGCAAGTATTTTGGAATCTGAAAGAATCATAGTGTAAGTATAGCAAATTGTTGCACGCAGGTCTTATTGAATGTAGTATCACCGTAGAAACTTGCTCATTGTAAACACAATGACACCTAACCCATCATCAGAAAGGAACTGCTATGAAAACCCTGAAAAATCTGAATCACACAAAAGTGGACATTCAAGGTGGCGGGCATATCATCGTGCTCAACACCGGTGCTATCATCAACCCCGAAGCAGAAGCAATGCTCCAAGCACTGCATTCCCGATCCACGAAAGGCCTTGAGGGTCATTTGAAAGTGCTTGAAAAACGCGGCGCTGAAAACTTTATGAAAAACTTCTATGTTGGCTATGGACACAAATCAATCGGAGACTGTGGTACTACCACTATTTTCGTTGAAGGCGTGTCTATGTTGGTGGCAAAGGCAATTCAAGATTGGCCGCTGTACTCGGGACAGGAGTCGTCCACACGCTATGTGGATTTTGAGCATTTGCCGTTCAAGAACCCTACTGAAAAAGACTTGGGGGACGAAATCCTCGAACGGTGGCGTACTTTTTATAGCACTTCTATGCCAAAAGTACGCAAAGCGCTCAAAAAACGCTTTCCTCGTCAAGATGGTGAAGAAGAGGCGATCTACGAGAAGGCAATCAACGCACGAGCGTTTGATATCCTTCGTGGATTCTTGCCGGCAGGTGCCACAACGAACCTCGCATGGCATACGAACCTGCGCCAAGCTGCGGATAAGTTGCAAACACTGCACCACCACCCTCTTTTGGAGGTGCGTCGTGTAGCACACGCAATAGAAGAGGCACTTAAGCAGGCTCACCCAAATTCGTTTGACCACAAACGATATGAAGCAACCGAGGACTACTCCTCTTTTGCTATGGATGAGTACTATTATCACAATGAGTATGCGCCAGAGTTTGCGATGATGCGTTGTGATATAGATGTCTCAGAGCTGCTATATTCTCTCTTGAAACGGCGTCCTGCAAAAACTGAGCTGCCCAAATGGCTTGCTGAAGCCGGTATGGCACAGTTTGAATTCTTGTTGGACTTCGGCTCGTTCCGTGATATTCAGCGACATCGCGCTGTTACTCAACGGATGCCACTTCTCACAACCAAGTTCGGTTTCCATCCTTGGTATCTCAATGAGCTCCCCGAGGATGTGCGTAAAGAAGTAAGGTCACTTGTCGCAGTGCAAGAAGACGCTATTGCTGAATTGAACGCAAGTGTGGAAATAGCGCAATACTACATTGCGATGGGGTATCTCACGAGTAATCGCGTGACGGGAACACTGCCGGCGCTTGTGTATTTGGCAGAATTGCGTGCAACACGCTTTGTCCATCCGACACTGCGCGAGCGTGCTATTCAAATTGCCGGTGCACTTCAAACGAAGTTTGAGGCGGCAGGATTGGTTCTTCACCTTGACGACGAACCTGATCGGTTTGATACAAGGCGTGGTGAACACGACATTGTGCTCAAATAAAAAGAGAACGGGCGGAGGTGTAAAACCTCCGCCCGTTTTTTCTGGTCTAATGCATCACTTATCTTGGGTTACTAACTTAGACAGTTTGTGCATTTTCCAAAAGCTTTTTTCGTTTTGAGATATGTGCATCACTTTGCAGGCATACTCCAAAGAAGACCACCCCATACGGACACCGACCGCCATTGCGATTGCCTCGTCGTTATTTGGAGAGAATCCGGAAAATGAATGGATCCATCCGTTTTCCATCCGCACCGCACCTTGGTATTTCTTTTGTGCCACATCCATGGGTTGAAAGCTCAGAGTGTGTTCCGGATGAGAACGAAGCCTTTGCCCTTTTTCAAGCGCAAAGCCCTTATATTTCTTCTCATCTGCCTCAGTGGGTATATACCCCACTTTTCGCAACAGTAAACAAGATCCGTCTCGTCCTTGAATATATTGGTATCCACCTGTTTTGTTTGTCCCATAAGAGGAAGCAATGTGATTCACCACCATATCCATCAGAAGATACGCATACCCAACTGATTTATTGATGTCAATGGGAAGTGGCGAATACAGCGTTGTAAGAATGTTCATGTAGTCCTCCTTTGTTTGTCCGGCCACGATTAAACCATACTCTTATACAAATAGTCAAACAAAAATGCCTCTTTTGAGGCATTTTTGTTTGACTATTTTAGTGTAGTAGTTTCAATTACTCAACCTCAATTCCCATTGAGCGAGCAGTTCCTGCGATTATTTTTGCTCCTGCTTTTACATCGTTTGCACTGAGATCTTCCATTTTTTGTGTTGCGATGTCTTCCAATTGTTTTTGGGTTACCTTTCCTACTTTTTTGGTAACATTTTTTCCTGATCCGCTTTTTGCTCCAATTGCTTTAAGCAGTAAGCTTGATGCTGGAGGTGTCTTTAATACAAAGTCAAAGCTCCGGTCGTCGTATACACTGATAACAACGGGGATGATGTCTCCCATCATCTCGCGAGTACGGTCGTTAAATTGGTTAACGAATTCTCCGATGTTTATACCAGCCTGTCCAAGCGCCGGACCAAGTGGCGGTGCCGGTGTTGCCTTTCCCGCGGGAACTTGAAGCTTTAATTGTCTCTCTACTTTTTTTGCCATAATGATGCGTATATTACTTATTTTTTAACAAAAGTCTATGCTTTCTCTCTTTTAAATTGATTTTACCTGCAAAAAGTCCAATTCTACCGGTGTTTCTCGTCCAAACATAGGGACCATAACCTTCACCTTTCCTCGTTCTTCATCTATCTCTCCCACTTTACCTTCAAGATCTTTAAATGGACCATCTGCGATAATCACCGCATCATCAATGCTAAGTTCAATCTTGTGTTTTGCGGTATCAGAATTCATTCGTTTAAAGAGTGCGTCTACCTCGCTCTCCTCAACAGGAACCGGCTGTGTGCCCGCTCCAACGAACCCGGTAACACGAGGAGTGTTGCGAACCACAAACCATGATTCGTCATTTACAATCATATTTACCAATACATATCCCGGATATATCTTTTCGTTTGCTTCCACACGCTTTCCGCCCTTTACGCTTACTTTCTTTTCGGTCGGTACGATAACATCAAAAATCTGGTCTTGCATATTCATAGATGCAATACGCTGTTTTAGGTTGCGAGCAACCGCTTCTTCGTATCCTGAGTAGGTATGAATAACATACCAATGTTTTTGTTGATCTCCTGTTTGTTTTGCCATAGATAATTATTTAACGATGTAGTTAAGTACGGAGCTAAAAGTATAGTCTAATGCTCCCAAATACAGAGCTGTCGCAAATGAAATAATGAGTACAAGAATAGTAAACACTATTGTTTGTCTTTGCGTTGGCCATGATACATGGCTAAGCTCGTTTTTAGTATCTCGTAGATACTGAATAAATCTTTTCATAGTATATATTCTACCAAAATTAAAACGCCTCTCGGGCGATATGGCGTTACTATACTTGTTTTTTATCAAAAGTCAATACTCTATGGCAATATCCAATCTCACTCCCTTTTGCACTTTTGCAACGCTTCAATGTTCATAAAATATAGCGATTAATCGCTATATTTTATTTTGTTTTATGCTCCACACTGCCACAGACACCATTGTTGCCCAAACACACCGATGACGACTCTGTTGCAGTTGCCGGTTGCACTTTTGAGAGGAGCATTTGTATCGTTTGTGTCATTTCATCATACGACATAACTCCTCGTTTATGGAAGAGTATTTCTCCTTTTTCTCCCAAAAAGACTGTCTCGGGCATTCCAAATCCTTTTATGTATTTATAAAAATAGTCTTCCGGATCAAATAGTGTATGCGATGCTGCACCAATCTTTTTCTCTTTCGTAAATGCTATTGCCTTTTGTGGATCTTCACCCCTATTTATAGCTACAACTGAAATATTTGGATATTCTCGTGCGAGTTTTTCCAAATTGGGCAATTCTTCAACACAAAACGGACACCAACTTGCCCACGAATTCACTACAGTTACCGGTGCTTTGTATTCTTGTATTTTATGACACACTCCTTTTTTATCAGAGAAAGAAAGGTCAAAAATATTCGCTACATTTTTATTGTGGCACTCCGATATCGCTACCGGTTTTTCCAGCCATACTATTGCACCGACTATTGCTACGCCGACTACTGTAAGTGTTATTATTTTTCCCATAGTAATGTGTTCGGATGTACCGCAAGCCACGAGAACCAAAATCCTCCAATGTGTTTTACCTCATTATTGTTTGAAGTTATACGGATTTCTCCTGAGTTAGTTTTGTTAATAATGATATCTTTGCCACCGACGGTATCTTTCGTCTCACCTGTGGGCAGTGTATCGGTCGGGTATGCTTTATATACATCCCCAATATGGATACCAACAACATACGCCTTGGGGTGCAAGCGAGTATCATTAAACTCTGCCCCAAAGGAAACTTCCTCGCTGGTGTAGTAGTCACCATATGGATCTCTCCCGTATGGACGCGAGACGCCGGTGTCTTCAGAGAGAACGAGAGTGTTTGGATGCTCTTTTTTCCAGTTGCCAAATGTGACAGTATCGGACGATACTATCTCTAACTTTTGCCCGGTGTACGGACCGACAACTGCCTCACCCAACACCTGCGACCAAAGTGATTCTTTTTCGCCACGGTTGTACATAAGAAGGTTAGACTTCCACAACTTCCCTGACACACCAAACTCTACTTCACGCCCTTCCACCGTTCGTTTGTATACCACGCCGGTACGACACAGTGGACAGTAGGTAACCGCAACGGGCACTCCTGCGATGGAGTCGTTCACTATTTCATGCCATACCAATATTTTAAACGGGTAAAACTTCGTCTCATTACCTACCGCGAGACCAATTCCAAACTCATCAGGTGTAATGAAGGTTGTCTCTTTTGCAGAGACAAACTGCGGATTATCTATAGACGGTATTCCATCTTTTGCAGGTCCGCCTGAGAGTATCTCGCTCTCAGGAATACTTCGTAGTTGTGCATTTTCGTCCATGGGCATGTTTTCTTTTGTTGGTTGCATTATTATGAATACTACCACGCCAAGCAGTCCTACAATCAGCACAATGCCTCCGTAGATGTATTTCATATGTAAAGTATACTATACATTACGCAAAACACACCACTTGTGCACAAGCGGTGTGTTTTGTTTGTACAGTGCGCAATATTACGCACCGATAGCGAATCCTACATATGCGAGGTATGCACCCACTGCAAGAGCGACAATACCACCAAGCATTGCCATATTTCTATTGCGAGCGACTTTTCGTGCATGTCGCATCAATGTGCGAGGCGCAAAAACAAGCATTACACCCTTTACGAGCATTGCCCATCCAATCAAAGTTGGAATAACACGCCATGTTGATTCCCACACATTGTGATTCAATACGATAAGAAGACCCAAAATGGTCATCATCGCACCAAATCCATAGGTCATCGCTTTGTGATTGCTCATATCTACAACCACATTCATGATGAACTTACGCTGAGTAAGTATAACTACACCTTCTAGCATAAGGT
>JALWTP010000039.1 GCA_027082835.1 Candidatus Kaiserbacteria bacterium | reverse complement strand
CGCTATGTAGTATACATACTTCGTTTTTGTTGGATTAAGCGCTGCATCTATTGCTTTTTCACTAACAGCGGCAATAGGTCCCGGTGGCAGTCCTTTGTGTACATAGGTGTTATATGGATTGTCTTTATCGGTGAGGTCTTTGAGTGTTATTTGATAGGTTCCTTTGTGGTGTGTGTAAGTAAAGGTGGCATCTACCTGTAGCTTCATCCCTTTGTCCAAGCGGTTATGCAGTACACCTGAGATAAGTTTTTGATCTTTTGGTTTCCAGGCTTCCTTTTGAATAATGGATGCCAAGGTAATGATTTCGTGAAAAGTAAAGGGAGATTCAGCAATCTGTTCTTCAAACTTTTGCGTATGTTTACGGAAATTGTCGTTCATACTTTTAAATACTTGCTCTTCGGTAGCATTGGGCAAGAAGTGATAAGTGTCGGGATACAAGTATCCCTCATACGGCAGTGCAATATCAATGAAATGTTGAGGATCAAACTTAAAAAGATACTTCTTATATTTTTCTGCCATATCTACGACAGTTTCTCCTTCGTGTATTATGATGGTCTGTGGCTCAAGTCCATATATTCCGCGTATGGTTGCACGAGCAATATAAAATACTCCAACGGGTCGCGGGAACACATAATCTCCCGCTTTTACTCCTCTGTTGTTCCCCATCAAAATAACCACCCATTTATATACTTTTTCATTTTTAATAATATGTTCCTTTTTCAGTATAAGAGATACTTGTGAAAGGGATGTGCCTGGTTCAATTGAAATATAATGTTTACCTTCTGGGAAGTTTTCTGGTGGTCTAAATATAACTACATAGATAATTATTGATATGATAGTTAAAAAAATCATCAACCATTTTGATGTAGTATGTATCTTCGGTGTTTCGGTAGGTATATACTCAGAATTCGTTGGAGATGTCCTCCTTTTCAGTGCGCGCGCATAGTATGCAATTATTTTTATATACCAACGCGATAGCGACAGTTTTATTTTTTTTAAAAAAGCATCAAACATATTAGGTAGGAAGGTTGACTGGCGGCTCGCTCTTGGAAGTGGCAACACGGCGCAATCCGGGGGCACGAGCTTCTTCACTTGGGAAGTGGAATATGGTTGCAAGTTCCTCGGTTGTTAAGACAAATCGCTTGTGTTTTGCTGTGTTATACGGTGCGTGGAAATAACTTCGCCTACGATACGCATCAAGTGCCTCAGCAGAGTATTTTGCAGAAGTTCGTCCTCCCCTATCTTCCCAATCATAATCAAGCGAAACATGCCATGGACCACCGGGCTTAAATCCGTTCAAAACTCCTGAATTAAAGGAACCAAAAAGCGACAAAAATCCGGCTATCTTGGTACCGTCAAATGAATCCTTTTCTGCAATGAGAAGTCCGCGCATACCTACATCAAATGCAGGTTTGTCCATACTGCGCTCCAAGGCCTTTATTTTGGTAATCTCTGCCGGCTTCAGCATAGGGTAACCATCGTTTTCCATCTCACCTGACTCACTTTTCTTTGGCTTTGCGCCTTCATATATCTTTTCTATCTCTGCCTCAGCTTCTTCGGTCCATTTTTTTGGCTTTTGGAACCAAAAAATAGGACGCACGCGAGGACCTTTATTCAATCGCAACACTATCTGCACCCACATTTGCTGTCCAGGTCCGAGTGTACTCATTTTTTCAAATACTCCTGAGAGAGGGTCCACGATTTGTTCCGCTTTGCGCATTTCTTTATCCAAGTCTAGGTCAAGATATGTGGTTATTGGATACACATCGTCTTTTGTGAGAGCCCATTCATTGGCAAATATTTTCATCTTGTCTTTATCAAACACAATACCGCTTGTGTAGTCTGGTACTTCTTGTATTTCTATGTTTGGGTACTGCGCGTAGAAAATAGATTCAATGGTTTCGCGGAAT
This sequence comes from Candidatus Kaiserbacteria bacterium, assembly GCA_027082835.1. GTDB lineage: Bacteria > Patescibacteriota > Minisyncoccia > Phycocordibacterales > UBA2100 > UBA2100. Next base: position 1,201 of record JALWTP010000039.1, on the reverse strand, counting down.
TGCGGAAATGTCCATATGTACATATGTATTTCTCCTTCAAATGATACCAATTCAAGTGACCACCATGGGCGCACCTTTCCGTTAATCCATCGTGCCACAAAGGTACTTTCTCCCGGGCCAATGGCAAGATTCATAAAGACCTGTTCCATTGCTTTGGGTGTTTTAAGGATGTGTTCGGGGATTTTGAATTCCAAAAGTATTGGTTCTATGGTTGCGATATATGCGGCGCGCACATAGATACGCCACAGTATCCATAATAATCCCAATAATACGACGGGTATGATAAACGGCACTATAAATATAAGCCACAGAAGGGTTTGCGAAAGCATTGTTGGCCAATGTGTTCCCCACCAGTAGAGTAATGCTCCAAACAACAGCAATGATATTGCCAAATACGGAATGGAAAATCCTATAAAACTTAATGTCTTAAACTCAGGTATGCCGATTTTTTTCGCCATGGTAGTATTTTACCCTAAATCGCAGAAAATGTTGCAGAGGCTGTGTAATATTCTAAAAAGCGCCACCGGTATGGTGGCGCTTTTTATTTCATTTTCTAATGAAAGTTATTCACTCAATGTGTATGTTCCGTCTAAGAGTTGACTAAATGTGTCCATATCTTGGAGGTTCACCATAATCGTATTGTCTTTCACATATCGCTCTCTCTTTACACGCTCTATGATGTCTTTTTTAGAAAGAGGGCCATTTTCTTTGAGTATTTGTTTTATAACATCTTTTACCACCCCTTCTGAATAACCCCATTCGGAAAGAGCATAGAGTCCGCGGCCGACAAGAACAAAACGAGGGTCTTTGATGAGTTCGTTATGCGTTGTCGCAACATGTGCCTTTCGATTGAATAGTTGTGTGATGTGTTCTGCAACCTCAGAGAAATGCAAAGGTGATCCGTGTCGCTTCAAGGTAAGGTATGCCATATCGCGCATACCCTTTACCTTCACTGATGGTGACGAAGCCAGTCCCCATTCTCCCAATGGATTGCGATCAATTTGTTTTGAAAGTGAGAGCCATTTTAGAAGTGTCTCATCGTTTGGATACTGTATCTTTTCTTTATCTAGAAATGACTTAAATAATTCAAGGAATCTATTTTCCGAAAGTACCATATCCTTTTCAAGTGAATTTGCAACATTGTTAAGTGTTTTTTGAATACGCATCGCGGTCTCTTTGTCGGTGTACCAGTGGTACACAA
>JALWTP010000038.1 GCA_027082835.1 Candidatus Kaiserbacteria bacterium | reverse complement strand
GTCTTTATTGTCTTTCGTTTTATTAAACAGATCTGAAACCGCAAGAAGGAAAAGCAAATGATTTGCTTCGTCTTCAGATATATTCAACTCAGTTACAATGTCATTTTGTGAAATGACTCCACCAAAGGCATTTATATGAGAATGTAGCTCATCAAATACTTTTTGTAATTCTTTATAGGTGTCAGACTTTTGTATAGTTTGAAGGGTATGATTTTCAATCTGACGAACACGCTCACGCGTTATGTTGTATGACTGCCCAACAGACTCAAGTGTTTCGCTCTTGTTTTTCTTATGTAGACCATATCGGCGTGTAAGAATATCCCGTGCGCGATCATTTGAGATCGTGCTCACAAGTTTTTCTGTAACTTTTTTAGGTTTGAATGTTATACGAATTGTTTTCATATATTTCTTTTGTGTGTTTGTTTTATCACAACTTCACTATCGCGTCAAATAAATATGCATCAAAATGAGATACCAACAAGCGATGACTATAAAACCATATATTAAAGTATATGTCAAACATTTCAATTAGATAATTCTCAAACACCCAATTTCCAAGGACCGCCCTTGGAAATTTCCAAGGGCGGTCCTTGGGAGAGGTGGGAGACAGTCTTGGAAGATACAATCCCCCAGTTAATAATTGCTATTTGTTGTGTACATCCTTATGGAAGTACGATGTTTATGAGTTTATTTTTTACAAGGATCACTTTTTTGGGTTCTTCTGCAAAATACTTTTTATACTTTTCTTCTTTTCTTAATAATTCTACAACTTCATTTTCGTCTGAGTCTATTGGTGCAGTAATTTCGCCGCGCAGTTTTCCATTGACCTGTATCGCAATGACTGCTGTGTCATCTACCAAAAGCGCTTCATCGTATGTAGGCCACTCACTTGTGTGAATACTCTCTTTTTCTGCAAAGACTTCGTGCCAAAGTTCTTCTGTCATATGGGGAGCAAATGCGGCAAGTAATTGTAAAAAGGTTTTGTATTGCTTTCCAGTAAGTGAGTGCTGTTGTGCTTTGTTTGTAAATATCATCATCTGCGCTATCGCGGTATTGAATTTCATTTCCGGAATATCATCCGATACTTTCTTAATTGTTTTATGTAATTCCTTTTCTATTTCTTCATCTTTTGTATCAGCTATTTTCTCTTGCAAACGCCACACTCTCTCAAGCCATTTTCGTGCGCCGATGAGTCCGTCTGTGCTCCACTTTACTTTTTGGTCAAACGGTCCCATAAACATTTCATATACCCGTAGTGTATCTGCACCGAATTTATCAATAATTTCATCTGGGTTAATAACATTCCCCCAACGCTTGCTCATCTTTCTGCCGTCTTCTGCCATTATGAGTCCGACGGTTTGCAGTTTCTTAAATGGTTCTGTGTAGTTTACCGCTTTTATGTCATACAAAAACTTATGCCAAAAACGCGCATAAATGAGATGGCGTGTTGCGTGTTCTGCACCACCAACATAAAAGTCTACCGGCGACCAGTACTTTTCTTTTTCTGTGTCTACCAATGCAGTGTCGTTTTGGGGGTCAATATAACGCAAATAATACCAACTTGATCCTGCCCATTGAGGCATGGTGTTTGTTTCTCGTTTCGCCGGACCGCCACATTGCGGGCATTTTGTTTCTACCCACTCGGTAATATTCGCCAATGGAGATTCTCCCGTTCCGGTTGGTTCGTAGCTCTCTACTTCCGGCAGTGTAAGGGGGAGTTCACTTTCAGGTATTGGCATCCATCCATCCGTTTCTTTACTACACTCTCCTTCACAATGCACGAGTGGTATAGGCTCACCCCAGTACCGCTGTCGCGAGAACACCCAGTCATTGAGGCGATAGGTGTTCGTCAGCGTACCACCCACCTTTTCAGTAATTTTTGTCTTCGCTTCTTCAGAGTTCATTCCATCAAACTCACCTGAGTTTGTAAGAACTCCATTTCCGGTATAGATATGGTGGTCAGCATCAAGTTGCGCAACACGAGTAAGCCATACATCCATCTCGGCGTGTGTCATTGATTCCAGGGTTATTTCACTCGGATCAAGCCACACTACATCATGGGCGTCCGATTCTTCTTTATCTATCTCTACTGTGTCATCACCGGTGAGTTCAAAATAAACTAATTTCGTTATAGAAACACGATTTACATCTTTATGAGCGGCAAAGTATTCTGCACGGACTTTCCCTCCCATGATTTTACCTTCTGAAAGGTTTGTATATCCGGTTTCTTCTGCCACTTCTCGTTTGGCCGCTTCGATTTCGGTTTCGCCTTCTTCTATTCCTCCCATGGGGAGTGTGAGCCAATCAAATTTCTTCCATTTTAGACAGAGCACTTTACCGGTCTTTGGGTCTTTTATATATGCATGAACATTTCTGCGTTCGATTGACTCCTTCCCTTCTACCGGTGGGTTGCGTTTATCGATGCGCTCAGGAATGACTACATCCACTATCGATATTCCAAACTTCTTAGCAAATTCATAATCTCTCTCGTCGTGTGCAGGTACCGCCATAATGGCTCCGGTACCGTAGTGAGCGAGGACATAGTCTGCGATATAAATTGGTATTTCTTCATTGTTTGCCGGATTGATGGCAAACACTCCCTCAAGTTTGACTCCTGTTTTTTCTTTTGTGGCGTCTAAGCGGTCAATTTCGCTTTTTCGTTGTGCTTCTTCTTTATATTTTTCTACTTCGTCTGTGTTGGTGTAGTTCAGTGTTTCTAAGAGAGCGTGCTCCGGAGCGAGAACCATATAAGTCGCACCAAAGAGCGTATCTGGGCGCGTGGTAAATACTTTGATTTTCTCATCACTATCTTTAACTGTAAATTCAATTTCTGCACCTTCGCTTTTTCCTATCCAATTTCGCTGCAATTCTTTAATGTGTTCTTGCCACTCTAATTCATCCAAATCTTCTAAAAGTCTATCTGCGTATTTTGTAATTTTAATGACCCACTGTGGTATTCGTTTTTTCTCAATAGGGGTGTCACAGCGCTCACAGTTTCCATTTTCTAGGTCTTCATTAGCAAGGCCTGTTTTACACGAGGGACACCAGTTAATTGGTTCGTTACTGCGATATACCAGCCCCTTCTTAAACATTTGAATGAACGCCCATTGTGTCCATTTATAAAAGTCTGGATCAGTGGTTGAAATTTCTCTCTCCCAGTCGTAGTTAAGTGAGATTTTGTTTAGTTGTTCTTTGAAGGTGGCAATATTTTTTTCGGTTGCTTCTCTCGGATGCACTTTGTTTTTAAGAGCGTATTGCTCGGCAGGGAGTCCAAATGCATCCCACCCCATCGGATGGAGCACATTATAGCCGTTCATTTTCTTAAAACGAGAGATAATATCGGTCGCAATGTATCCCTTTGGGTGTCCTACATGGAGCCCTGCTCCTGATGGATACGGAAACATATCAAGAATGTAAAACTTCTCTTTGCCGGCATCTTGCGTAGTTTTATAAAGATTATTTTCTTCCCATTGTTTTTGCCATTTCTTTTCTATTTTCGTGTGATTATATTCACTCATAGATATGTATAGTACCAATATGCCCCAACTTTCGCAAAAGTATGCTAAAGACTATAAATTCCCAAGGACCGCCCTTGGAAATTTGATAGTGAGGATTAGGGTGTAAAAGTAACTGTCTATTTAACCGGTAGCGGCTTGGCAATACGCTTTGGGTCAACGGTACGCGTAAAGCATACATCTCCTGCTTTGTGTGACCAGTCTTGTGCGGTTCGTTTTAAATCTTCCAAACGCCAGTCGCCTTTTGTTGGTGTATCTTTTGCGATATTTTCAAAAGGAAGAGAGAAAGTAGCGCAAATTTTAAAATGAGTTGCATCAACTACTTCATACGAGTATTCCTTTCCTGTTTCAGGATCGGTAGGAATATAGATACTTAATAAAGGGTCTTTGAGCTCAGAAATTGACTTCGGAAGCTCTCCCTTTTCGCGGTAGTACTGCTCAACTGTTGATTGAATATTTTGCAATGCACTTATGCGATCTTTATCAAATCGGTATGCTCGCTGTTGTGCAGGAGAGCCCATAACAAAGAAACTGCCAACTATTCCCACAAGCACCATAAACCCTACTGCATAACCAATATTTTTAGAAGCTTTTTCATTCTTCTCCCATTCTCCTCGTACATCTTGGATGTAGTAGTAAAACACACTGCTAAACACCAAAAATACCGTCAAAACTTTCAAGAAAAATGCGATGGTAACCAACTCGCCTCCCAGAAAAGTGATAAGAAGAACAATAAGGTCAATCAGCATACCGGCTCCTGCAGCGAAGATAGTGAGAATAATGAGCCACTTTCGCACCCACAATTCTTTCTTTTCAGGGTGAAGGCGGATGTCTTTTTGCAGTAGTCGCATAAGGACAATATATACGGGGAAAAGCACAATCATACTGGCAAGCGCAAAACGCATACCACCAGAATACGAATAAATATGCAGTAGTGCAGTTGGAGCAGTAAAACGGTCAATGTATTCAAAAAGAAGCTTTATAAAACTTCCAACGGAAAAGTAGAGTGCAATCATCGCACCTATCCATAGAAAAAAGTCTTTTGGTGTTGTTTTCATAGAAAAGAATTATTTATAAACTATATGCTATATAGTAGCGCACTTACTGGTATCAATAAACACTTCAATTGAGCACTTCGACATTTGAAAAAAAGAGCATAAACTAACCAAGTGTTTCAGCCGCTTAGTGTATATTACGAATGCCGAAACTCCATTACATCACCGTCTTTGACGATGTATTCCTTACCTTCTGCGCGCACCTTTCCTTGTGCTTTTGCCTCTGTCCACGATCCTGCCGTAATCAAATCCTCCCAGAAGACTGTTTCTGCGCGTATAAATTTGTCTTTAAAGTCTGTATGTATCACACCTGCTGCTGTAGGCGCCGTGTCACCTCTTTTTATTGTCCACGCGCGCGTCTCGTCTTCTCCAGTGGTAAAAAATGAAACGAGCCCGAGAAGTGCGTATCCTTTTCGTATAAGTTCGTCTACTCCACTTTCAATAACGCCGAGTTCTCTACGAAATTCCATAGACTCATCGCTGCCAAAGTCTTTTAGCTCATTTTCCACTCCGGCATCCACTTCCACCCAGTATGCTCCCGCATCTTCCAAAAATCTTTTAAGCGCATCAGATCGTGAGTCATCGTGCTCATGTATGTTAAATCCATTACTTTTTTTATTAAGCACATAGAGAAATGGCTTCATAGTGAGCAGGTGCAGCCATTTCACTTGCTCTAATTCTTTTTCATCTAAAAGTGTGGCGCGAGCAAGTTTTCCCTCTTCTAACATAGTTAGTATTTTGGTGAGTGCGTCTTTAAGTATAACTGCGTCTTTATTTCCTCCGCGTATATCCTTCTCTACTGTCGCGAGTCTTTTGGTCACGGTTTGTGTGTCGGCAAGAATAAGTTCAAGATTGATTATATCTATATCATGCATCGGATCTACTGCACCGTGCACATGAGTGATGTCTTCATCTTCAAATACGCGCACTACCTGCGCTATTGCGTCCACCTCACGAATGTTTGCAAGAAATTGATTACCTAAGCCTTCCCCTTCGGAAGCTCCTTTTACGAGTCCGGCGATGTCTACGAACTCAACAATAGCAGGAATAGTTTTCTTTGAGTGAGAAAGCTCGCTGAGTCGCTGTACGCGCACATCAGGAACCTCTACCACACCCACAGATGGATCAATGGTACAAAATGGATAGTTTGACGCCTCCACTGTCTTTTTGGTAAGTGCATTAAAAAGCGTGGATTTTCCCACGTTTGGCAGTCCAACTATTCCTATACTTAATGACATATGAAAGAAATATACAGTAGTGCTTAGTATTTGCAACAAAAGTTTGTTTGTTAAATAAAAAATAGCCACATATAGATTTATATGTGGCGGATAAAAATACCCAGATATGAAAAATACCAGCAAGCTGGTATTTTTCAGTGGTGTCATTTTGTTCCGAAGAACGAAACGAACACCATGGAGTTTAACTCCGAGGAGCTAAACTCCATGGTGGCCATTTCGAGTCCGAAGACAAGAAAGAGTCACCAGTACGGTAATCAGCAAGCTGACTACCGTTCCTGTAAGATATCAGATAGAAACTTTTTGTCAAACGCAAATAATGTTATGCAACAAAAGTAAAATATGTCAAATAATATACCTTATTGCATCAAGCGTTGCAACTCTGATTGATACTTCTTGCTTACCTGCATCATTGCACTCATTTCGCTTTTCCCTTCTTTAACCAACGCCTTTGTCTCCTGTGCAATTTTCATAAAGAGGTCGGGATTTTTCTCCACCATCATCATAAGCATATCCGCTTGGTCCTTCGGCATATCTTTTAATTGCTTTTGCATCATCTTTTTAAGTACGAATTTTTTGAACATAATTATTATCTATTTATTAGTCTCTGTATTGTACACGGTTTTCGATACATGCCAAAACAAACCAAGTACCCTCTGTATCATATAGATATAATCGTATTCCTAACGCGCATGATTAGCTCAGTGTTTTAACCAAGGACTTTTGACACTTTTTTAAACAATACTTCATTGGGAGTTGATCCGTCAAGCGAACAATGTTCTAAGTTGTTGTAGTAGTCATTCCAGACACGTATCTTGCTTCGTAAATCATTCACACTGGAAAAAGTATTCTGTTGATAGAACTTTTCTTCATCCTCTCGATGACTTCTCTCCACGGTTCCATTTTGGGCAGGTTTTCCGGGATCAATCAAGTAGTGCACGATGTTGTGTTCTGCACACCATACATCAAGTGCATGTATTCTTTTAACAGTCATATCACTCCGTTTGTTTGTACCAACATAGTAGTTGGTGAATGTTGCATGATTATCAGTTTTAATTGCTTTGATTTCATAGGGAAACTGAGCTTTCACTATCTTCATCATACGAATAGCATTGTGTGTTGACTCACCATCAAATACTTCCAAATTTCTCCACCTGCTCGCGGTATCAATGACAGTGTATTGGTAGTATCTACACCCTTTAATTGGTCCCGGTACATGCTTCACATCCATTTCCAGTAGTTCACCGGGTTGGCGTTTTGCTCGTAAGTATTTGTACTGTACTTTCTTCATTCGATACCTCCGTACCAACCCTTCTTCTTTAAGTATCTTTGCAATAGTACTTCGTGACACATCCAGTCCCTTTTTCTTAAGTCTCCAGTGTAGTTTTTGTGCACACAGCTTAGTTTCTTTTCTGAGGGTGATTACTTCTTCTTTAATGCGTATAGGTGTCTCGTTTGGTTGTGTCTTAGGACGTGTGCTTTGTGGTATTAGTCCATCGTATCCTTTTTTTCTGTACGCACGAAGCCAGCGCTTAACACTACTCTCACTGTAAGGACATACCCTAAGTACGTCAACAATTTTTAACTCGTTATTGATAATGGGTTGGATCCACCCAAAGCGTTCCTCTTGTATGTTTTTCGCCATAGATATACACATTTCTTAATGATAAAGAAAAGTGTCAGAAGTGTTTAGACATTACCTCAGCATATTGACAATGAGTATATTTATGATATATTTATTCTACATTAATCACATTAATTTCTACGCGCATTTAAATCTATGGATACAGTACGGAAACTTCGGCGTTACTTTAGTAGACGCTTGGCATTTTTTAACTCAATGTTTTATACGCATGCGTATATGCGTTTTTCTTCATACCTCCGTGCTGTAATGTACCGATACGGGAGGCGCAACATTACCATTGCTCTCATTGTACTCATTACTTTTTTAGGTATAGGTATAGGCAAAAGTATCTATAATCACTCTGCGAGCACAAATACTCATCAGAAAGTGAGTAGTGTAGAAATACGGAGAGCAAAAGATGCGCTACTTTCTTCATCAATAAATATAACCGGTATTGTTCGATCGAAAGAGCAAGGTGATTTGCGCATTCAAGTACCTGGCTTGGTGACAGGAATCTATACCACTGTCGGAACAGAAGTCTATGCCGGTCAGCTTATTGCTGAGGTGGAAAACAACTCTCAAAAAGCGAGTGTGGCTCAGGCGCGGGCTGGAGTTGATCAAGCACAAGCACAGTATGACAAGATTGTTTCAGGTACACGATCACAACAGCTTTCAATATTAAAACTTTCAACACAAACAGCCAAAGCTGCGCTTGAAAAGACAATAACACAAGCTCAAGGTACATTGCAGAGTGCGTACGCAGCGTCAGATAGTGCATTTTATGGTGGTGTTGATGCATTGTTTACTGATCCAACGAAAACAAATCCGCTATTGAATGTGCAATCAACAAGTGCCAAAGATGTGCTCATCGCACAAAATATGCGGTTTTCAGTACAACAAATACTTAATCGCCAAAGTGATAGAGCAAAGACTATTTCAACAGTCACTGATATACAGACACTACAATCTGAACTTAAACAAACACATAGTGAACTACAAAAAGAGAAAGAAACACTTGATGCAATACTTGTCGTACTGAACAGCTACATCGAGACCGCATCATTTAGTGCAAGCACTGCGACATCTTTCCGTGCCATCGCTGAAAGTGGACGATCAAATATTATTGCAAAGGATTCTCAAGTCGTATCGATAAATAGTGCTTTGATTGCGGCAAATAATGCATATATGCAAGCGGTGCAAAGTGAAAAGCTTGGACTGGAAGGTGCTCAAAAGGAAGATGTACAACTTGCGAAAGCTCAGCTTGACGCTGCAAAGGCAGGATACGCGCAAGCAGTCGCGCAATTAGAAAAAACTCGGGTGCGTGCATCGGTGAATGGTACATTGGTGTCACTTTCAATTGAAAAAGGTGATTTTGTTTCTGCATATCAAAATGTTGGACTGGTAGCAAATGCCCATAGCATGGAAGTAACCACATATGTTGATCAGACAATAGCCGATCAACTTACTATTGGAGACAGTGCGATGATAAATGGTACTCAAGATGCAAAAGTTGTTTCAATTGCACCAGGTATAGATACCGTAAATCGCCAAAGAAAAGTAATACTTGCTATTGAGGACACAAGTGATACAACACAATACAACAATCTTATCAGTGGAGATCGTGTTTCGGTCACATTCAATTCAACAGTAGCTGATTTACAGGATAAGAATACTCAGAAAGATAATAATCAATCAATGGATATCAGAGTGCCATTGTCCGCACTCAAACTAACCGGTGACACCGCATATGTGTTTACTGTTGACGCTAATAACATTTTGAAAAAACACAGTGTTGTATTAGGCACAGTTCTCCAAAATAGCGTTGAGATCATGAGTGGTATATCACCTGACGACTTCATTGTATTAGATGCTCGAGGGAAAAGCGAGGGCGACACAGTAGTTGTAATCAACGAATAGTAGTATGTATACAGTATGGAGTTTTTTTACAAAAAAGAGACGGTTCACCAGTATAGTGATCATTGCTATAGTATTTTTTGGTGGTAGTGCAATATTTACAATACCAAAAGAGTCTTCTCCTTCTGTGCAAGTGCCAATTGCTTTAGTGACAACAACACTTCCTGGAGCTTCACCTGCTGATGTCGAAAAGCTTGTTACCAATACATTAGAAGACCCGTTGCGCACCTCTCTTTCCGATCTCAAGCAAGTAACTTCTTCTTCCAACTCTGGAGTATCAGTAATAACTGTTGAGTTTAATGCAGATGCGAATATAGATAAATCAATTCAATCAGTGAAGGACGAAGTAGATAAAGTTAAGGGTGATCTACCTACCGATGCAACCGATCCTCAAGTAACCGAAATAACCTTCGGCGAAGATCCAGTGGTTACGGCAACCATTTCTCCCAAATCGACATCTTTCCCCAAAGAATTACTCTATTCTCTTGGAGAGATAATGAAAGATGAGCTAAAGAAAGTCAATAGCGTTTCTTCGGTTGTAGAAAGTGGTGTCGAAGATCGACAAGTGAATGTTATTGTTAATAGACATAAACTTTCGCAATACGATCTGACTATTACCGATGTAAGTAATGCAATAGCTCAGGCAAACATCTCCCTTCCCGCAGGAAGTGTCTCTGTTAAAGGTGTAGTATTTCCCTTGCGTTTTAATGGAGATATAGTCGATACACAATCTGTTGCATCTATTCCAATAAGTGTACGCAGTGGAGTGCCAATATATTTGCGTGATATCGCACGTGTTGTAGATAGTCGTGGCGATGCAAAAACAATAAGTAGAACCAGTATAGCCGGCAATCCTTCTATCACATCAATTTCTTTTGATGTATTCAAAAGTTCCAATGCAAAGATAACAACAGTTAGCTCGGCTTTGCAAAAAAAGTTTGACGAACTCACTACAGAGAATGGTTTGCTTTCGGGAATGGATATTGTGACTATCTATGACAACGGGGAGCGGTTACAGAGTGATTTAAGTACTCTTTCAAAAAGCGGTCTACAGACAATTTTACTCGTATCACTGGTATTACTTATATTTGTCGGATGGAGAGAAGCACTTATTGCAGCGATATCTATTCCTCTATCATTTTTAACTGCCTTTATAGGATTACAATATTCGGGCAACTCACTAAATTTTGTAAGTCTTTTTGCACTCATTCTTTCAATAGGTATTATTGTGGACTCAACTATTGTAATTGTTGAGGGTATTAATTCATCTCTGCGGTCACTACACTCAAGGGAAGATACCGAAAGTATAAGCGAGCGCACTGAAGTAAAAACAGAAGCTGCACTCTCTGTTGTAAAAGAGTTCTACATACCTCTTACCACAGGAACACTTACGACAGTAGCGGTATTTCTTCCTCTCTTTTTGGTGTCAGGAGTTGTTGGGCAATTTATAAAAAGCATTCCATTTACCATAATTTTTGTATTGCTCGCTTCTCTACTTGTTGCACTAGGTTTTGTACCATTTTTGTCAGCATACCTACTCCATCGCGGTACAAGCTCATTAAGTGATTTTGAGCGCAAACGAAATAAAATGGTTATGCATATCACGGAAAGATATAGAAGATACCTCAATTCATTTTTATCCAATAGAGAGGTTCAGAATATATTTTTTGTGACAATGATATTACTGTTTATCATTGCATTATCATTTCCAATAATTGGCGCAGTAAAGACAGTATTTTTTAGTGATAGTAATGCCGATTATATTTTTATACAAAACACATTACCTACCGGCACAAAACTTGCCAATTCAGATATGGAAATACGCAAAGCTGAAGAAGTCCTCTATACCATCCCGGAGATACAGACATTTGCAACAACTGTAGGACGAGGGAGTTCTTTCTCAAATCCATTGGACGGGAGTCCTACATCTAGTGCCGAGAATGCAAATATATTTATTACACTTGATACAAACAGAAAACGAACAACCACAGATATAGTAGAGGAAATTAGAACCAAACTGGATAAAATTCATACTTCAAATCTGCAAGTACAACAGTTGAGTGATGGTCCTCCATCACTTGCCCCGGTCACCATCACTCTTTCTGGTAATGATCTAAACGCATTAGATTCATTTGCTGATAAAGTAGCAAATGTTTTAAAAAGCATCAACGGAACAGTTGACATAACCTCAGGAGCGAATAGAAATACAAACGAATTTGTATTAACGGTAGACCGAAATCGTGTTGCAGCACAAGGAGCAAACATCGGAGAAATCGCAACTGAATTGAGAACTGCTCTATACGGTACTGATGCAACTCAAATAAAAAAATTAGGAACGGATACAAAAGTTGTTGTTCGCATGGATCTGACAAATATAAAGAGTAGTGATATTTTTAATACCAACGAAACAACAATAGATACAATAAAACAAATAAAAGTACATACCAAAAACGGCCTTGCCCCACTCTCTGATTTTGTGCGCATAGCAGTTGCACCAAGTAGGGCTTCAATAACTCATAAAGATGGCGAACGAATTGTAACTGTATCAAGTTGGCTGAGCAAAACTGGAAATGCAGTTGAGGTTGGTAAGCAGTTCAAAGAAGAGCTATCAAAACTAACCATCCCAAGTGGTATTTCTGTTAGTGTTGGTGGTGAAAATGAAGACATTAATCAGTCGTTTAAGGATATGTTTACTTCACTTTTGATTGGAATTATCAGTATGTTTGCGATTTTAGTATTACAATTCAACTCCTTTAGGTACTCGCTGTATATATTAAGCATTGTACCACTATCGCTTATCGGTGTATTTGCAGGCCTTATGATCACTGGAAGCCCACTGTCTTTCCCTTCAATGATGGGGTTCATAGCACTTGCTGGAATTGTGGTCAATAACGCCATTATTATGATAGATACAATACACAATCGTAGAATAAAAGAGACAGGAGAACGCACATTGAAAGAGACAGTGGTAGATGCGTCGGTATCACGCCTTCGTCCTGTTCTTTTAACGGCACTTACGACAGTAGTAGGTATGATACCGCTCTTATTTGCAGCAGCGATCTGGACACCACTTGCCTATTCTATTATGTTTGGATTGGCATTCGCAACGATTATTACGCTTGTGTTAGTGCCGGCAATATATTTCCGCTGGCCCGGAAAGATTAACTAGTTGGACATCTCCCCAGTGTGCGAGGTGACACCTCGCACACTTGCATATTTGTTACGATTCAATTTTTTTGGCTGCATATTTACTTGGTAGACTTCGATCATTTCAGAAATTTTCTCCAGATCTGAAATATCA
>JALWTP010000037.1 GCA_027082835.1 Candidatus Kaiserbacteria bacterium | reverse complement strand
CACGATCCTGTGCAGGAATTGCGGTAATAACCTTGCCCTGTTTACCTTTATCCTTACCGGATATTACTATTACTTTGTCTCCTTTTTTAATTTTCATATTATTTATACTACCTCAGGTGCTAATGAAACTATTTTCTGATATCCACGCTCTGCTATCTCACGAGGGATAGGTCCAAATACACGGTTTGCCTTTGGTTCTTTCTTGTCTTTCTCTACAAGGACAATAGAATTCTCGTCAAATCGTATGTATGATCCGTCCTTTCGTCTAAATGGTTGCACTTGTCGCACCACTACGCCACGAACCACATCTTTCTTCTTTACATTTTTTCGTGGCTCTGCACTTTGTATCGCTACCACTACTTCATCACCTATTCGTGCATAGCGCCTCTTTGATCCTCCAAGCACTTTGAAAACGCGAGCAATCTTTCCTCCTGAGTTATCGGTTATTTTTACTATTGTTTGTGGTTGTATCATAGGCGTTATTATTTTGTGTTACTTTCACTTACTTTTGTTTTAACGATTACAAAACTCTTTCGCTTTGAAATTGGTCGTGATTCTCGTATTGAAACTTTCTCTCCTACAACAGCGGTATTACCCTCATCATGAACAAGATATTTTTTTACTTGCTTGATGAATTTTTGGTATTTAGGGTGGCGAACATATCGCGTAACAGCAACCTTTGCTGTCTTATTCATATCTACACCAACCACCACACCACGTAGTGTCTTCCCTTTGTTGTATGTTGCTGGTTTATTTTCGTTATTTGTTTCCATAATTATTTTTTAATCTTGCTACGAGAATTAAGTTCGGTCAATATGTTTGCGATGGTGTGTCGTATTGTTCGCCCATCCCGTACATTTCGCGTGCGTGAACCAGCACTTTTGAAACGAAATACTCGCAATTCTTCGCGCTTTTCGCGAAGCATTTCATTCAAATCTTTAACACTTTTTTTACTTAATTCTTTCATATTGCTTTGATTATCGTGCTACTACTTTGGTTTTTACCGGCATTTTCATTCCTGCTTTTCGTAGTGCAGCTCGCGCCGTTGCTTCGTCTACTCCGTCAACCTCAAAGAGTATTCGCCCCGGTCGCACTTCGGTAACATATCCTTGTGGATCTCCTTTTCCTTTACCCATACCTACCTCTGCCGCCTTTTGTGTGTATGGTCGGTCTGGGAATATACGAATCCACATCTTTCCCATCTTTCCAATGGTACGCACCACCACCTTACGAGATGCTTCAATTTGGTTTGAAGTGACGCGTGCCTGCCCCATTGACTTTAGACCATAGGATCCAAAAGAAACTGTGACTCCACGAGTATCTGGGCGCTCCATTTTTTTCGCATTTACGCGACCGGTCTGCCATTTTCTGTGTTTTGCTTTTTTAGGAAACAACATATGCTTTATTTATTCTTATCATCAAAAATATCTCCACGATATATCCACACTTTAATACCGATTACTCCGTACGGAAGGTATGCCTTTTCTTTGGTGTAATCAATATCTGCTCTGAAAGTCTGAAGTGGTATTCGTCCTCGCTTTATTTCCTCTCTTCGTGACATCTCTGCCCCACCGAGTCGTCCTGATACGGAAATACGCACTCCTTTTACATCGCGGTTTGCCATCACTTTCTCTACTGTTTGCTTCAATATTCTTCGGTGAGGCATTCTCTTTTCCAGTCCTTCTGCCACCATATATGCAACAACTGCTGCGTGTGATTCAGGTGAGCGCACTTCTTCTATGTCTATTTTTACCTCTGGCATTTCTTCGCCGAGTTTTAGTTTTTTCAATTGTTTTTGTACACCTTGAAGAAGCACTTTTGCACCTTCCCCTGATCGTCCAATAACCATTCCCGGTCGTGAAGTTTTGATAGTAAGACTCAGAGCTTTCTCGTCTCGCTTGATTATCACATCAGTTACATAAAAACCGCGAAGTCGCTTCTTTAGGTATTCTCGTATCGTAGTATCAACGCGTAAATTGGTGCGGTATTGTTTTCTATTTACACCAAACCACTGCGACTTCCAGTCGCGTATGATACCTAATCTATGTGCATATGGATGTACTGTGTGTGTCATAATTATTTTGTTACTTTTCTCTCTCCGAGAGTTACGCTTACGCGACTTTTTCGTCTTCGGAATGGTGTTCCACGCCCCATAGCACGAGGCATCATTCGTCTGAATGCAATTCCCGAATCAACGCGTATGTCTTGCACGAAAAGTTCGCTGGCATTTTTGTTTGCGTTTTCTGCGTTAGCAATAGCTGACTGCAATAATTTTTTGATTGCAGGAGCAGACTTTTTGTCCATAAATGAAAGTATTTCAAGCGCTTTTTCAACGCTCTTTCCTCTCACAAGATTAGCTACAAGGCGTACCTTGCGTGGTGATTGACTGTAATTTTTAAGAAATGCTTTCATATTGTATATATAAATATCTATGCTTATGCTTTTGCAGCTTTTGCAGCAGCAATTTCAGCATCACGCTTCTTCTGCTCAAGCTCCTTCTGCATTTTACCTCCGTGTCGGTGGAATGTTTTTGTTGGTGCAAACTCTCCAAGTTTGTGTCCAACCATATCTTCCCCTACCAACACTTCTATGTGTTGACGACCATTGTGTACACCAAAAGTAAACCCTACCATTTCAGGTGATATATCGCTTCTTCGCGCCCATGTCTTAATAACACCGGCAGTGTCAGGTGTTTTCCCGCTTATTTTCTTTAATAATTTAGGGTCTACATATGGCCCTTTTTTAAGTGATCGTGTCATATTGTTTTTGAATATATTGTCTGCTCAGAGAGCAGCTTCCTAGCTCTCGCTTTACAATAAAAAGCCGCTTCAATAGCGTGTCGCATATACTATGTTAAAACTGCCAAGAAGTCAATGGTTTGCAGAAGATACAGCACAGATACCCCCTAACCTCTATATTGATATATAACTAAAATAACTATACAGACATACCTGTATGTATCTATTGCATATACATGTAATCGTTATACTCTATAGATAGGAACCACGAACCTTGCAAAGGAGGTGCATGATGGCGTATTCCGAAATAAATAAACACTACATGTTTACGGTTGCTCCGTCGTGCGGAGCAATTGAAGCATATCTGAAACCCGCAGAGAACTTTGATCATGAGGACCCCACTCTTGATCATGTTCTCTACAACGAGACCCAAGCCATAGCCAAAAGCAAAGAAGTGATTAGCTCACTTCTTGAAACAATGGCTATGTCGGCAGACATGCGCGTTACGCTGAGCGCGCGCCTGCGCGCCCTCAACGAGAACCCGCAAGAGGTGCTCGCAGAGAGCATTCGTGTGCTCGAAGCAAAAACCTGTCGTTAATCTTTTGGGATATGAAAATCGAAACCCCGCGTACTGCGGGGTTTCCTTTTTGTGTATATTTACTATTATCGTCGCTTTCCTACTTTTCGACGCGATACTATCAAGTGGTTTGAGTATTTCTTTACGCGTCGTGTCTTTTGTCCCTTTCCGGTTGGCTTTCCCCATTTGCTTCGCGCGCGGCGGTGTCCTCGTCCGGCCTTTCCTTCTCCACCACCATGTGGGTGGTCTACCGGGTTCATTACCGATCCGCGTACTGTTGGGCGTCTTCCCATATGTCGTGCGCGTCCCGCTTTTCCTATGGTCATCAGTTTGTGTTCTGAATTTGAAACTTCTCCAACACTTGCCCATGCACTACTGAGTATCTTTCGTACCTCAGTTGATGGCA
This sequence comes from Candidatus Kaiserbacteria bacterium, assembly GCA_027082835.1. Classification (GTDB taxonomy): domain Bacteria; phylum Patescibacteriota; class Minisyncoccia; order Phycocordibacterales; family UBA2100; genus UBA2100. The sequence goes on along the minus strand of JALWTP010000037.1, from coordinate 9,035 downwards.
TTTTTACTTGAGTATATCCGGCGTCGTGTGCGATAACTTCTATGTAGTTTCCTGCAGATCGAGCCAATTTAGATCCCCCACCAGGTTTTACTTCTACATTGTATACAAATGTTCCGATAGGAATCTCACCAAGAGGCAATCTATTGAGTGTTTGTATCTTTGCCTTTGCACTTACGGTAAATGTATCTCCCACTTTAGTGTCTTTAGGAATTACCACATAGCGTCGTTCTCCGTCTGCATACAGTGCAATTCCAATATATGCCGATCGGTTTGGATCATATTCAATACTTTCTATTTTTGCAGGAATATCAATCTTGTTGTATTTGAAGTCAATTTCACGCCATCGTCGTTTGTGTCCTCCTCCTTTGTGGCGAGTGGTTATACGCCCTTGTGAGTTTCGCCCCACATGTCGCTTCATTCCACGAGTAAGAGCCTTCAAGGGACTACTCTTGGTCACGGTGCTTTTGTATGATATTCGTGTCATTCCACGACGACCCGGTGTTGTTGGTTTATATTTTTTCATACGCTTACATTATTGAAATACTATCTCCTTTTTTGAGGTATACATACACTTTTTTACCACCTGATTTCACTCCGACAATTCCCGTACGAGGATTTCTTACCTTTTTCTTATATACCTTTGTTATATTTACCTTCACCGGAGTTACTTTATATACTGAGTATATTGCTTCTTTAATCTCTTTCTTGTTTGCCTTCGGTGCAACATCAAACACATATACTCCGGTATCTGTTTTAAGCGTTGCTTTCTCGGTGATGCGTGGATGACGCAATACTCCTGCAATATCAAATCCATTACCCGCTTTTTGCGAAGTTTTAGCGATAGAAGTTTTGGTAGCAACATCTTTGGTAGTTTCTTTTGCAACCACCTCTTCTTTTTGTTTGTCTTCTTTTTTGCTAAATAGTGCCATCATACAATTATGCGTTTACTTTTTTAGTATCTTCTTGTGTCTCTTTTTGTTCGTCTGCACTTTTTTCTCTGTTTATTTCCACTTTGTTTGCGAGTTCCTGAACCGACTCAGCTGGATTTACTATAACGATGGTTTTGTACTTGAGTGCGTCAACTGCGTTAAGATTTCGTGCTTCACCAAGGTATACATTGCCGAAGTTGCTGAAACTCTTTTGAGCAAGTACATCTTTTTCAGGCAGTGCTATATATGCGGCATTGTGTTTTTTGGTTGCAAGTGTTTCAAACCCTTTAACCTTTGCAAGATTGGTAAGTACTGTTTGTGCTTCTTTTGCTTTTGGTGCGTCAAATACAATAGAATCTACAAATAACACCTCTCCATCTGCATACTTTTTAGACAGAGCGCTAAACAATGCCCGTGCACGCATCTTTCTGTTTATTTTCTTTGCAAATACACGGTCATTTCGTGGACCAAACGCTACTCCACCCCCACGCCATATCGGACTTCGGCTTGATCCGTGTCGTGCACGACCCAATCCTTTTTGTTTCCATGGTTTTTTACCACCACCGCGAACCTCTCCACGGTTTTTGGTATGTGCCACCGGAGTACGAGCGTTTGCCTGCATTCCCACTACTACTTGATGCACCAAATCAGCATTCCACTTCGCACCAAATACCACATCAGATACTTCAACTGATCCACTCTTTGTTCCTTTTTGTGTGTATACATCTACTTTCATAAGCGTTTTATCCTCGTATTTCTACCAAAGTTCCAGGGCGACCGGGTATTGCCCCTGAAATAACCAATGTGTTGGTATCTTTATCAATTTGTAACACGCGCAAGTTCTTTACCGTAACTCTGTCACTTCCCATGCGTCCCATCATTTTCAATCCTTTAAGCACCCTCTGCGGTCCGGTTGAACCAATAGATCCCGGTCGTCGCTCTGAGTGTTTGTTACCGTGAGATCGGCGTCCTCCGGCAAAGTTGTGTCGCTTTACCACCCCTTGATTACCTTTTCCTTTACTGGTCGCACTTACGGTAACCTTGTCTCCCACTTCAAATGTTTCTACATCAAATGTATCTCCTTTTTTCACTTCGTCGTTTCCGTTTACACGAAACTCTCTGTTGTACATAAACGAACCCAAGTCACCAAAGTGACCTTTCTGCGGTTTGTTTATATTCTTTTCTTTGCGTACACCAAATCCTACCTGTACGGCGCTATAACCGTCAGTATCAGTATCTTTTACTTGTGTCACAACAACAGGTCCTGCAGTAACAACCGTTGCGGGAAATACCTTACCGGTATCGTCAAATACCTGTGTCATTTTTTGTTTTGTTCCTAAAAGGATTTTCATATATTAAAAAATCGCCATACCCAATGGCGAAGGATTGCTCCTTGTGCCATTGGTTACCATTTGCACCTGCAAAAGCAACATAGCTGTCTTAATTAAGACTTCCAGAGTATACACGACTTCATTCGTTATGCAAGGAAAATATGCCGCCGCCCAACAAACGCGGACAGCGGCACATACACATAACACTCTTTAGAATCTTGGATTCCGGGGGAATCTCCCTTTGCCATATGCAATGGGAATTGTGCATTGTTTAGTGCGCACATTGTATCCAGCGGTACTTAGCATATACTTCAATTTCCGTATTGCTTTTGTTACCGCATCCTTTATGGATGTACCTGAATAATACCCGAACGATTCCTTCGTTCCTTTATTATCATATGGACACCTGATGATAGCCATATAATTTTTCGCTTCGGTATACACCACACCACATCCGGAGCATTTCCTTCTGATCCATACTTTTATTTTCTGCTGACTGGAAGCACGCGTATGATGTACACGCCCTGCTTTGTCAATAGCAATCGCAACCCATTTCTGACTCGCTTGAGCAGTAGCCGGAGCAGAAATTGCCATAGGAAAAGAAATGATGATGGCACCTAGTACCCCCATAACAAACTTTTTCATTGTATTCTCCTTTGTTATAACAACACATTCTTGTGTTGTTTTCCGAGCTGTAGATTACACTATATATGTACTGTAAGTCAAGTGCTTTGGATACTCAAAGTGCCCATCATACACTTCTACAATTTCAGATTAATTTTAATCAATATGGATATGGATTATTCATTCTGAGAAAACTCATTGTGCGTAAGTATGCCGTTTACATAGTAGGTTCTGTCTCCACTAAGAACAAAGTTGTATAATTGTGTATCAGGAGATCCCACACTTCCTTTAATACTCTTTACTTCTTCAGTAGTACCATTTTCTTTAACGAGAATATCACCGACTTGTAATGTTTTTACATGCAATTCTTTCACTAATTCACTATTTTCACGCATGGTCTCTTCGGTGTTAATAGATTTCCAACCTTTTGTGGTACGCAATGGGTGTGCCGGTGTAATGAAGTACGGACCACCATTTATACTGTATAGCTTTCGTCCACCGAGTTTTGGTCGTTCAAATCCGAGCACTGTGTTAATGACTCCATCCTTACCACGAAGTTTCTCACCAATGGCCACCTTTTCTATATCTTTCTTGGACCCATCTGCCATAGTAACTTTCGTCCCTGCTGTGAAACAGCGATAACAATACCAACGTGGATAAGTTCCCTCTACCCATGCGGAACATGATCTGCTCTGATTTGCAGGCATACCAGGACACCTCCATGAAGGTGCAGGATTATCAAGGCTGTCTTTACAACTATAGGTAAGTGTACTTACGCCGCGAACCCAACTACCACATGCGCTTCTCGGTGCGCCATATGTATTACACCCGCCCCACCCATTTGATACCCAATGATACCGCATCGGAGGAAATTGCGTTCCCTTTTTCCCAATAGGTGTACATACCGGTTTTAGACCACTCACTATCCACCTGCCAACTATACCCCCTGAATAGCCACCTGATACATACAAACCACTTGCCACAGTTCCCCTTGGGCAATACAGAGTACTTCGTACATTTGCATACAAATCTCCTATAGAGGCAGTATTACCAGCAGATCTAAAAATGATACCGTTATTATTTTGTGTGAGCTGATTATATCGAGTATGTAAATATCTCAAAACATTATACATCTTTTGTGAAGATATACTCCTTCTCGTGCCCACCCAACTACTTGGAGCATACCATCTTACAATACTGGAAGCTGCTGGACCGCCTCCTATATGGGAACAGGTAAGTCTCAACCCACTTACAATCCATCTATCTACTCGAAACCATAAAAATCCTCCGGAATATCCCCCTGAGGCATATATACTCGTTACCACTGTATTGGCTGGACATGTTAAATTCCGCGTAACACCCTGATTGATTTTCCCAATTGCGCTTCTGTATGTTCGTCCGCCAAAAATGATTTTTCCGGCATTATTATATAAATTATTATAGAGAGTATATAAATATTGTAAGTCATTTGATAAGTCTCGCGCTGGTATTACACCTCCTGTTCGTGCCCAATTATTGGGATTACTCCACGGCACCCGTATATTGGCGGTAGCAGAAATGGTGGAACCGTGTACCGGTTGACATATTGGCTGTATACCACTCACTATCCATCTACCAACCCACCCCCCTGAATATGATCCGGATACACGCAAACCGGTAAGTACATAGTTTTGTGGGCACAAAATGGTCCTGTTTACATTAGAATTAAGATGGCCGACAGAATTGCCAAATGAAGGAGCGCCAAATGTTATCCCACTTATATTGCTTATGTTAGGTGCATTGCTATACAGATAATTAAGATTATCAGCGATTTTTCTGGCTGATATAACTGTGCGCGACCGAACCCATGATGAAGCATGCCACACACCTCGAGCTGAAGCACGTCGCGGTGAGTAATTATATGTACGAGCTTGTTGTCTTGGGGTGGGGGTGGGAGCGGGAGCACGACGACCACCACCACCTGCAAAAACCACAGAAGGCGCAGTGATAATGAGTACTCCAATTGAGAACAATGCAGTTGCGATTACTACTGGGAAAAGTGGTGTTATATTACGCTTCATAAACTATCTATGTGTATATAGTATCATTGTATTATAAGGATTATTGTTTGCTCTGTGTATATCCCTCGTTTTCAATAAAAATACAGCCCGAGGATATTTCATTCCTCGGGCTGTATTGATGGAAAGCGAATCATTTAATCCGCTTACCGTTGTGCCACACGCGCATTGGTTGACACTCCAAGTTGTTAGATATTTGCGCCCTTGTCCAATTGGCTCGGAAATAGCCGATTGACAAGAATCCCTTGACAACATACGCATGCACTGCATGCATCGCCGATGCGTAACTGTGTCCAATTCCAACACCTGAACGAGAAAACCCAAATGCACATACGCCACTTGCAAAATAGTTGCCTTTTATTGGTGCGGCAACAACATTGGCTTTGCATCGCTGTTGTGCATTATAGTCATGTATATCTTTCTTGCACAATTTGACGGCGTTTTTCTTTGTCTCAGCAAGTGCCGCACCGAGTGCAAAAAACCCTTCTTCAAAGGCTATCTTGTGCTTCATATTAAAACGAGCATGCAGACCCACTGCAATCGCTCCATAAGGCTGGGCGGCGGCAACCACGCTCGGCAGTAGCATACATCCCGCAAGCATGGCGATAATCCACTTTTTCATTTCTTCCTCCTATAATTAATGGCGAGTCATTCGCCATTTCCATGAAAGACGCTACCATAAAGTGAAGTATCGTGTCAATGATGTATATTCTAATGCACACTATTATCTTTGTTATTTACCACAACACCAGTATGGTTATGTTTTCATAGTGTGATATATCATATTATGAAAACATAATATGTATAGATTTTATGTTCTATACATATACAACAAAACACTCCCCGCGGGGAGTGTTTTGTTGTATTGAGTTGTTGTAGAGAGAATTAAATCATTTTTACATCAATGGAAACCCCTGAAGGTAGATTGATGTTCGTAAGAGCTTCAATTACCTTAGGTGTTGGATGGAGTATCTCAATGAGTCGTTTGTGTACGCGCATTTCAAATTGCTCTCGCGCATCTTTATTTACAAAGGTTGATCGATTTACTGTGTACTTCTTTATTTCCGTAGGAAGAGGTACCGGACCGCGAACCTGTGCATCATAACGAAATGCTGTGTCTATAATTTGTTTAACGGATACATCCAATATCTTGTGTTCGTACGCGCGTACGCGTATTCGCAATCTTTCTATATTAGACGCATCTTTCTTTATAGCCTTTTTGTTTGTTTTTTTATCAACTGTCATAGAACGTGTGCATACACTACTGTGTATTCTCTCTAAATGCAAGTGTTTTTACTACGCAACAATTTTTGTTACCACACCCGCACCTACTGTTCGTCCACCTTCACGAACGGTAAACTTCATTTGATCATCAATAGCAACCGGAGTTACAAGCTTAACCTTAAAAGTTGCAGTGTCACCCGGCATTACCATTTCTGTTCCATCAGGAAGAGTAACCTCTCCTGTTACATCTGTTGTTCGCATGTAGAACTGTGGTTTGTATCCACTAAAGAATGGTGTATGTCGTCCACCCTCTTCTTTTGAAAGCACGTATACTTCTGCTTCAAATTCAGTGTGTGGAGTGATAGACCCTGGAGTTGCAAGCACCTGTCCTCGGTGTACATCCTCCTTTTTGGTTCCACGAAGAAGTATTCCTGCGTTGTCTCCCGCAAGACCTTCTTCAAGGTTTTTGTTAAACATTTCAATTCCGGTAACGGTTGTTTTGGTTGTTTCCTTAATACCAACGATTTCAACCTCTTCACCAACCTTTACTTTACCTTGCTCGATACGACCGGTAACCACTGTTCCTCGTCCTTCAATTGAGAAAATGTCCTCAATAGGCATAAGGAATGGCTTGTCAGTATCTCGCTCCGGTACCTCAAACCAGTCATCCATAGCTTGGGTAAGCTCTACAATCTTTTGTGACCATTCGTCGTTAATATCGGTTGACTCTACTCCTTTAAGAGCTGAACCTTTGATAAATGGAGTGTTCTCCCCATCAAATCCGTATTGTGTAAGTGTCTCACGGATTTCTTCTTCAACGAGTTCAATCATTTCCTCGTCAACATCCGGCATATCGGTTTTGTTCAAGAAAACAATTATCTTTGGAACACCCACTTGCTTTGCAAGAAGAATGTGCTCACGAGTCTGAGGCATAAGACCATCAGTCGCTGCAACCACCAATATTGCGCCGTCCATCTGTGCGGCACCGGTGATCATGTTTTTAATGTAATCGGCGTGACCAGGTGCATCGATGTGCGCGTAGTGACGCTTGTCTGTTTCGTACTCTTGGTGTGAGAGTGCGATGGTGATACCTCGCTCCTTTTCTTCAGGTGCATTGTCGATATCATCAATGTTCTTCATCGTTACAGTTTTACCTGCAAGATTAAGTGTGTTCAAAATAGCGGCGGTAAGTGTAGTTTTACCATGGTCAACGTGACCAATGGTTCCCACATTCATGTGCGGCTTTGAACGATCAAAATTATCTGCCATATACTATGATTGTTAAATAAATAATAATTTTGTGAGCTTTCACACAAAGCGGCGCGAGAGCTTCGCCTTGTATGAATCCCACACACACTGTGCTATGCATTAAAATACACGCACACATTGCGTTTGCGTATGGTAACAAACACACGCTAACAGTCAAGGTCTTGCGTAGAATTATCGCTTATTCATTTTTACTGCGATGCATTGCAGTATGTATCTTATATTTACCGTATGTAAGCTGTGAAAAATTTTAACCAAAGTGCCAATGTTCCAGGGAACACCTGGGACATTGGCACTTTGGAATCTTTTTAAGGTCTCGCAACACAAACCCGCATTGCCATACACCAATGCTGGTTCGTATAATTTAATACTTATATACAATTACTTTATATCTCTCGCCAATTCGGTACGATGCGAATCGTAGTAGTTACCGGTGTCATCGCAACTCCCTTTCTATCTTTACAATTTAGTGTGTATACCATCTTTGTGGTTATACCACTTGTGCGTTTTCTACCGGTAGTACCTGTCCAACTGTCACTATTTCTATCAGAGGTAACACTACATGAACTTGCTTCTGCCGACTTCCAGGTGATGGTAACTGAGTCTCCCTGCTTAATTAGTAAGGGAGATGCTGATATTGTACTCGAGACAGAACCAATAGATGCTGTTGGAGTAGCGCATCCCGGGTATGTTCCCGTGGTTCCTGAAGGACAAGTGTTTCGTGTACAATTTGGTGTTGTTCCGGCAAATCCTGCAGGACATGTTTTTGCTTTACAAACACCGGAATTCAATACAGATGGATATGACACCACATTACATGTTGTGTTATCACATCCTGTAGTTCCATATGCATAATCAGTATAGCCACATATATTTGTAAATGTTACTGAACACGGCTTACCTGTATTTGTAGGAAGTGACGGAGTGACCGCACTGCATGAGGTTACTGATACTAATGAATTATCAGATACTCGTCGTTTCTCTGTCTTAGTACCCGATGCATATACTCCACATGCATTAGCTGCAGACTGACATGCGACTGTAGTTGTATATGTAGGAGTTGCCGGTGTTGTCCCACCATTACCGGGATTATCGATGCCTCCGGGACCTCCGATGCCTCCAGAAAATCCACCGGATCCTCCATGAGTCGGTGCAGAGGATACTGTCCCATTAGCCATAAATCCAACGATAGCGCCTACAACTGCTCCGTGTAGACCCCCAGCTGTGGCACCAGCAGCTGCACCGGCAACAGCATTTGAGAAACGAGTCGCCAGTGATGGATGTGACGGGCTTGGCGCAGCTGTGGAATGTGATCCTAAACCGATATCACCTAACCCTAAAGCAGAAGCTACACTTGATACAGCAGAACTAACGGCAGAAGCTACACTTGATACAGCAGCTGCAATTCCACCTCCGCCTCCACCACCTCCACCACCTCCACCATCGGCGTATGCCATAATTGGTGTCGAGAATAGAACGGCAATAATCAACATACATCCTACAAGGATAGTACGGGTGTTATATTTTAAAATACTAAAATTCATACTGTTTTATTTATATATATTACTTTATTAAATGGTATCATAATTCAGTATATACCAATT
>JALWTP010000036.1 GCA_027082835.1 Candidatus Kaiserbacteria bacterium | reverse complement strand
GTATATAAATGCTGAAATCTTTTATGGAATTCATTCGAGAAGTTCTTGAATTCGCAGTGGTGAGCTTTGCGATGTTTGTGTTACCAACTCACACTGGCATCATGACAGAATTCTATGTAGGGTTAACAGATCCAAACGCTGGTATACTCAATATGAAAGACATATTGTTCCTGCAAAATATGAAAATTGATGCTCCGACAGCCCTTATGCTTATGGTAACAGGATTTATTGCAAGTATCACAATACCAATTATTTTTAGTGAAGTTTTCAAAAGACAAATATTGTTAAAATACTTCATTCTTGCAGGTATCATATACGACACATCAATATATTTTATTCCCATCGTGAAATACATATGGGAATAATCATCAAAAGAGGTCCGTATAATTATGCGGACCTTTTATTGTATATACAATCACCCTCTCTTACTCGTTTCTGTTAAATGTATTCATCGCCTGTGCTCTTCCGTCTACAATAATACTCTTCACTGCATCACTAACTTTTCTGACAATATCTGAAAGTTCTTCTCGCTCTTTTTTAGTAAACTCACCAAGTAAAAAGTCGTACACCTTTTGCTCCCCTTTTGGTTTTTTTATTTGCCCGCTTGGTGTAGTTGGTGATACTCCAATACGCACACGCACAAATTGTTTTGTTTTTATATGTTTAATAATAGACTCTACTCCTTTGTGTCCCCCACTTCCTCTGTTGAATGCAATTCGTACCATACCAAACGGCAAATCTATATCATCATAAATAACAATTAATCGCTCCGCGCTTTTTTCGCTCGTTACTATATTTTTTACTACTTTGCCTGAATTGTTCATAAATGTATTTGGCAAAAGTACTGTTACTTTATCTTTCCCTATGTCACCTTTTGAAATAAGACTCTTAAGCGCAGAATCATTTTGAAATCCTCCAAATCCTTCATTGCTCTCAAAAAAGGACGCCCCCAAACGCCCCGCGTTGTGTCGCGTATTTTCATATTCAATACCGGGGTTCCCTAGTCCTACTACGGTGTATCTCATACAGCAAGTGTACCAAAAAGAACGAAAACGCCAACTCGGGTACGATACAAACTTTGCGTCAATACATACTGCTGTAGTACAATGTGCGCATGCACGCTGATACCAATCAAGAAATGTCTCAAAAGACAAACTCTAATGAGACACATACTGATGAGAATCTGCGCCCACCTATTCAAAAAGGAGAAGAATTATCTTCGCCAAACAAAAAAGAAAATACAGAAAAGCAACAATCGTGGAGGAGCTTGATTGTATTTACCCTTTTGGTGTTTGTAATTGTTATTCCTATTAGAATGTTTGTGGCAAAACCGTTTATTGTCTCGGGTACTTCTATGTATCCTACCTTTGACTCTTGGCATTACCTTATTGTTGACCAACTTTCCTACAGATTTCACGAGCCAAAACGCGGCGATGTTATTACCTTTCGCTTCCCACAGAACAATTCTCTCTATCTCATAAAAAGAATTATAGGACTGCCTAACGAAACACTCATACTCAACGGTACCACCACCGAAATAATAAACAAAGCACATCCCGATGGAATGATACTGAACGAAAAGTATGTAAAGCCGGAAAATGCAATGGGGGCAAGTATGCGAATACATCTTGGTAACAATGAATACTTTGTTATGGGCGACAACCGTAAAGTAAGTGCCGACTCCCGCTATTGGGGTCCATTGGAAAGAAAACGAATCGTCGGACGAGCATATTTGCGTCTCTTCCCTTTCACCAAAATAGGAATACTGCCTGGCTCTATAAAAGATTATAAATAAGTGGTATATCTATATGTTACAAATTACTCACACCAACTGCTCAAGCTCCGGAGACTTGCTCGATAGACTCACCAACACCTCTATATATTACGGCTTTGTACCTTTTGAAACAGCGGTAAAAGAAGATTTTAAAAAGAGAGTTCTTAAACCACGCAGCACCCCCACTCTATATTCTCCATTTGAAAGAAAGTTGATGAATTTCACAAAAGTATGTGCATCGTATGGTATACATCGCTCGACCGAACCGCACTGTTTTTACTCCATAGACACCAAAAGTTCAAAAACAGCATCAGCAGATTTGCATGTAGTCGGAGTGAAGTCGGCAATCGCGGAAGGTCTCGTGCTTGCCTCTTTAATAGAAGGCGTAAAAGACTGCGGTATTGAATCTTTTGTGGTGCATATCAATAGTCTCGGAGACAGAGAATCATACGCACGATACATGAAGGAATTGCAGTCATTCTTGCGCGCGCACATAAACGATCTCCCTGCGTATGCACGAGACGAACTCCTTGCCGGCAATGTCGTGAAATCATACGGCAAGTTGGTAGACAAAGACCATGAATGTATAAAAGATGCACCAAGCTCAATAGACTTCCTAAATGACGAGAGCAGAGAACATCTCCATGATGTTTTGGAGTACATAGAGCATATGGATATACAATACGAACTAGATCCAACAATAATAGGAAGTGGAGACTGTTGGAGTCATACCATATTTGAAATACGCGTGCCTTCCGCAGATGGAAACTGTGTTGTCTTTGCGCGCGGTGGCAGGCACGATACTCTTGCCCAAAAGATATACCGCATAGACATACCTTCGGTAAGCGCAACCATTGAACACGAACTCAAAGGGCGAACAAAAATGTCTAACCACAAAGATGTAACACCTTCATTTTTCTTTGCACAGCTCGGCACCAACGCAAAAATGAAAAGTTTTTCCGTAGTATCACAGTGTAAAAATGCACAGGTACCTATTGCACACCGCATCGCAGTAGAGAGTATTGGCGATCAATTGAAGCATGCTGAAAAACTATCCGTCCCCTATACGGTTATTATCGGACACAAAGAGGCACTTGAAGACTCGGCAATCGTGCGCAATATGTATAATCACTCACAAACCATCGTTCCTCTCAAAAATCTAACTACCCACCTGAACCGTCTGAAAGTGTAGAAGTATACCGCATACAAATCACTCACAATAACAGGGGTGTCTCGCGACGCCCCTGTTTTCTTTTTGTTATATATCTATTACATATGGGATATTTCAATACTGCTATGCATCGCAGTATTTTTTGATTATCAGTTACCAGGTGGGCAAGGGGTCCCCTTGCCCACCTGTTACTTGCTGTGGAAATTATGAGGGTTTTTAATTTTTAATTTTGTAATTTTTAAATAAATTTTAAATCTTAAATTCTAAACAAAACTTAATTTTAAAGTTTAAATTGTAAATCTTAAATTAAATAATGATTCAATGAGAATTTTAATTATATTCATTTAGTTATTAATAT
>JALWTP010000035.1 GCA_027082835.1 Candidatus Kaiserbacteria bacterium | reverse complement strand
CAGCGTTTGGATCTGTTAACCCTACATAGAATTCTGTCATGATGCCAGTGTGAGTTGGTAACACAAACATCGCAAAGCTCACCACTGCGAATTCAAGAACTTCTCGAATGAATTCCATAAAAGATTGCAGCATTTATATACTCCTGGTGTGTTTGGTTTGTGCGTTATGGCTACCTGGGAGATTACAACAACTATATAAGAATGCAATGGTATTCAGATATGTTTGATATTTATATCAATTGGAAAGTGTGTGGATTATTATTAAGTATAATAAAGAAAGGGTCCGCTTGTTCGCGGACCCTCAGTAGATTCATCGTCTTGCGAAGATTGCGAGTTGAATACTCACAATAGTACCAAAAACAACAAGTGCACCCATAAATGCACTTCCCGTTTGCAGAAAATAATATGTGGATACACCAGTGAGAAATGGTATCAAGAATACAACATCCAGAGCGTGCAGAACGGGTATGATTTTTTTAATGGTCGGTATCATTGGTTACCTCATGCGTTGAGTTTGAGAGCAGAATTGCTACTTAGACTATATAGTAGCAACAGTTTAATGTAAAGGGTTGTATTGTTTTTGTTAGTTAAAAAACCCTCACATCGAAAAGGTGAGGGTTTCTTTTTAAAGCGAGAAAGGTGTATTTTATTTTTCTTCCTTTATTTCATCTTCCTCATTCTTTTCATTTTCGGCTTTCTCTGGAACATTTCTAAATGAGAGAGTCATTTTGTGTTCTTCAGGATCAAAAAGGGTAATGGTAAATGGATACAAACCTCCGAGTGCCAATTCTTCACGAAGTTCTTCTCCATTCTCAAATTCAGAAATGTGTATCAAACCGGCAACACCTTCTTCAATGGAAGCAAGTGCTCCGTGCTTATTGTGTTTGATAACGACTGCTTGTACTTTATCGCCTTTTTTATATTTTTTCGCAGCAGCCTGCCACGGATCTTCTGAAAGGGCTTTTATTGAAAGAGAAACTTTTCCATCTTTCACTTCAATTACTTTCACTTGCACTTTGTCTCCAACTTTGTATCTACTCTTTGGGTCTTCTACCAATGCCCAGTCCATTTCTGAAATATGTACCAATCCTTCGAGTCCGTCTTCGAGTTTTACAAATACACCAAAGTCAGTTGCTCCGGTTACTTCGCCGTTATGAACATCACCTACGCGGTATTTGTCTACCATTTCCGCTTTTTCTTCAGAGGTGGTACCTTTTTCTGTGAATATAAGTTTTTGTTCACGAGCATCCGCAGTAATTACAAATAGTGTAAGGGTTTTGCCGACAAGTTGTTTTAGTTCTGCAAAAATCTTATCCTTATCGCCGTCCGGTACACGTGGGTAATTTTCTTGCGAAAGTTGTGAAGCAGGTAAAAACCCTTGTATGCCTTGCCACTCCACTATTAACCCTCCTTTGTTTGCTTCTGTAATGGTTAATTGTAGTGGAGTTTGATTCTTTTGTGCTTCTTCTGCTTCGTTCCATATAAGAGCTTGCCGTGCTTCTCGCAATGATACTTCTATATAGCCATCAGGATTACTGATATCGGAAACTTTCGCTGCAACAATATCTCCCGGATTTACATTTTTTAATATGTCGCGAGCTGATAGATATTCGCGTCCATAAATGATGCCTGTTCCAAATGGGAATAGGTCTATGTATATGCGTCCACGGTCTATGTCAACTACCGGACCTTCTACAATATCACCAATTTCAGGGAAGTTTGGCGTCTCTGCCAGAAGTGGCGTCATTGGAGAGTCTTTTTTACTTTTTATTGCCTCAGTATCTACCGAAGCATCTTCTCTATTGTTTTTCATAATATTAAAATATCTTCAAGTTTTGTATATCTGTGGTCTCGTAAGAGGTCGTATATACAAGGGTTACTTGTAAGATATGGTGTTAATAATACTGTCATGACGAATGTATAACAGTGCGAACACTATACGCTTTTTGGTGCTAAAATCAACACAAAGTATCATAAGGATAAAGCTATATTTTGTTTTTGTGTGGTATACTATACATATCTATACCGTCGCATGTATTAATAACGGTTAGATATTATGTAGCATTATGATTATTACACATCACAAAGGGGCATTTATTAAAATTACACACGGAGATACCACCATTGCATGCGGTCCGATATCTAAAAAATCATCACTTCCCTCTACGAAATTCGGTGCAGACATTGCACTTGTCCCACTTAACCACCCTGACTTTAATGGAATAGATGAGGTTACGCGCTCAGGCAAGGAGATTTTTTCCATTATTGGTCCCGGCGAATACGAAATAGGGGGTGTATTTATAAAAGGGGTGGCAACACATTCTGATTATTCTAAAGACACAGACATAAATACAATCTACACCATTCAGCTGGAAGATATAAACATAGTATATCTTGGTGCGTTGTCTGATAAAAAGATAGACACTTCATTTATGGAGAATATGGATGGGGTGGATATTTTAATCGTACCAATTGGAGGAGGTACTTTATTGAATGCATCTGATGCTCATTCACTTGCTGTTTCTTTGGAATCAAAAATAATCATTCCTATTCTCTATGATGAAGGAATTGCTTCAAAAGATGCATTAGCGTTATTTCTAAAAGAAGGTGGGGCGGAAGATACTAAAAGTATTGAGAAACTTACCGTTAAGCGTAAAGATCTTGAAGGTAAAAATGGAGAAATTGTAGTATTAATGTAATAAGAGAACAATATACCAAGCAATTATATATGAATTTTCTGGAAAATCTTAAAGAAAATACTGAAGAAGAAAAAATGGCAATTGCCGCAATGATTGCAGGTGCGGTCGCGCTCATACTTTTCCTTATTTGGGGCATTACTTTTTTTCACACTGTAGCTTCTGGATCTAAAGAAGGAGCAAACAAAACGGCAGAATTAAAACAGCAACAGGCAGAAGTGATCACCAGTGTATCTGATATAGTTAATCAGTTTTCGGGTGATTACAAAGACTTGAAGGCAACTCTTGATAGACTGCAACAAACAGGGACAACATCTATTCTAGGTGATACACAGGTGGAGGTGTCGGTGGATAAAAAAGGAGATGTGCAAGTGAAAAATGTTATGGTTGGTCCGATAAAACCAAAGTAGTTTTAATATATTTAGTGTACTATAGTGAATTAATATCAAAGAATGTATGGCAAAAGACGAAAATAAAAAAGAAAAAGAAGCAAACGAGAATGAAGAGACAAAAGGAGTAATACGCCAAAGCATTTCCGCTGAAATGAAAGAGTCGTACATTAATTATGCGATGACGGTTATTACTTCGCGTGCGCTTCCGGATGTACGAGATGGATTGAAGCCGGTACACAGGCGAGTACTCTACGCAATGGACAAGCTCAACTTGACTCCGGGCGGAAAGACGCGGAAGTCTGCGACAGTGGTCGGAGAAGTGATTGGTAAATATCATCCGCATGGAGATACTGCTGTGTATGATTCTATGGTAAATCTCACACAAGATTTTTCTATGCGATATCCACTTGTTATCGGGCAAGGAAACTTCGGTAGTATTGATGGTGATAATGCAGCTGCGATGCGATACACTGAGGCTAAGACATCAAAAGTTGCATCTGAAATGCTTAGAGATTTGAATAAAAATACAGTAGATTTTCGTCCAAACTATGACAACACTGAGAAAGAGCCTGAAGTGCTTCCCGCCGCAGTACCAAACTTGTTACTAAACGGAACACTTGGTATCGCCGTGGGTATGGCAACCAATATACCTCCTCACAACTTGGGAGAAGTTTCGGATGCGGTGATGCACTTAATAGATAATCCAAAAGCTACGACAGAGGACTTGCTTGGATTCATTAAAGGTCCTGACTTTCCCACGGGATGTGTTGCTTTTAATCAAAAAGACATTACACAGGCATATACTACCGGTCGCGGTGGTGTGGTAGTGCGCGGTGAAGCGGAAGTGGTAGAAGGAAAGAAAGGTGGTGCCCAGATTGTGATTACTTCAATACCGTATCGAGTGAATAAATCAAATCTAATCGCTAAGATAGCCGAGTTGGTACAGGCCAAAAAACTGGAAGGTATAAAAGGACTTCGCGATGAATCAACGACAGATATTCGTGTGGTTATTGATTTGAAAGGAACCGCACATCCACAGTCGGTGTTGAACTACATATACAAACACACGCAACTGGAAGAAACATTCCATTACAATATGGTTGCAATAGTAGACGGTGTACCGCAGACACTTTCTCTCAAGCCAATGCTTGAAGAGTATATAAAGCATAGAGTGAATGTGGTTACGCGAAGAACGCAATTTGATTTGGACAAAGCGAAAGCACGAGAACACATATTGCTCGGACTTAAAAAAGCATTGGACAATATAGATAAAGTAATTGCACTTATAAAGAAGAGTAAAGATGTACCAACTGCACACGCCGGATTGATGAAGACATTTAAATTCTCAGAAATACAAGCGACCGCTATCTTGGAAATGCGTTTGCAAAAGTTGGCAAACTTGGAGCGAAAGAAGATTGATGAAGAACTTGCAGAACTCAAGAAGCTTATCAATGAATTGGAGGGGATACTCAAAAGCAAAACCAAATTGATGACACTCATCAAGAAAGAATTGAAAGAGGTGGTTGAAAGATTGGGTGATGAGCGTCGTACAAAGATAGTAAAGCGCGGAACGAAGACGTTCTCTATGGAAGATATTATTCCCGATGATGAGTTTGCACTTGTGCTTACACAGGGTGGATACATAAAACGAACCAATCCGGCTGAATACAAAAAGCAAAGACGAGGAGGAGTGGGGGTAATAGATATGAACACAAAAGAAGAGGATGTGGTAAAGATATTCCTGACTGCTCACGCTCATTCTGATTTGCTTTTCTTTACCGATAAAGGAAAAGTATACAAGACTAAAATGTATGAGATACCGGAAGGGAAGCGGTCTACCAAAGGAAAGTCAATAATGAACTTCTTGCAACTTGACCAAGACGAGATGGTCACTTCCATACTTCCGATGTCGAGTGATGTAAAGAAAGCAGATAAACTCTCGCTCTTGATGGTGACGCGCGAAGGTACCATAAAGAAAACGGAAGCAGAGCCCTTCTTTGCGGTACGACAAAGCGGACTCATTGCAATTAACCTAAAAGGAAAAGATAAGCTTATTGCAGCGCACTTCATATGTCCTGAAGACGATATTGTGCTGGTAACCAAAAATGGGCAGGCAATACGATTCAAAGAAGGAGATGTGCGGTCTATGGGGCGAACCGCTTCCGGTGTGCGTGGAATTAAATTAGGCAAAGATGACTCAGTGGTAGGAGCGGGAGTGGTAGAAAAAGGATCTAAAGGAAAGGCCTTGTTTGTACTTTCAGGCACAGGATATGGCAAGAAAACACAAATGCGTGAATATAAAGTGCAAAAGCGAGCGGGAACCGGAATTAAAACAGCGCAAATTACCGCAAAGACAAAAGAAATAGTGGGGGCAGAGGTAATAGAGAAAACAGGTGGGGAAATAGTCGCTATTTCAAAGAAAGGACAGGTGATACGAACCAGCTTGGACGAAGTAAAACTACAAGGACGACAGACACAGGGAGTGCGTATTATGAAGCTTCGAGCTGGGGACTCTATTGCATCGGTCATTACTTTGGATGGAGACACCGATACCGGTAATGAATAAGTTTTACCTATACCACGCTTTTATCTCTAAGCGACTCACGATATACTAATATATATGAATGAATACAATCGCTTAGATCGTTCAGACTCTTTTTCTAATCCAAAACACATCGTCCATAGAATTGACTTTAAAGAAGGTATGCAGGTGGCGGAATTTGGAGCAGGATCGGGTGCGTATGTGCTTGCACTTGCAGAGTTGGTTGGTCCTCGCGGAATGGTGTATGCGGTTGATGTGCAGAGAGATTTGCTTAATAAAATTGCAACTGAAGCGGATGAGAGGAAGTTGGAAAATGTAGAGATTGTGTGGGGAGATATAGAGGAAGTAGATGGGGTGAAGATTGCCGATGGCACACTAGATGGAGTTGTCATTGCCAATACTCTTTTCCAAACAGATGAAAAAAATAGGGTATTTAAAGAAGCGTGGAGAGTACTAAAAAAAGGAGGTTTATGTGTAGTGGTTGAGTGGAGCGACTCATTTAATGGAATTGGTCCGAAAAAGAATGACATTGTATCTCAGCAGGCGGTGAGTCTCATTGCAACCGACAATGGATTTGCACTAAAGCATGAATTTGACGCAGGTAAGCATCACTACGGAGTGGTGTATAGAAAGGTTACGGAACAGCCGTATATGAATGATTCATCGGCTGCCATAGGTGAGTAGTTTAAAAAAATAGGATTTTTTACGATATAATATACAAACAATATGGGAGAAAATAAAAGCATATTTCAGATGGTGGTGTTAGGCATATTTATTTTTGCTATAGTCGCTGCTGTGCTTATATTTGCCAGTCTTTCTGGAGGCAATACAGCATCTTCTATGGGAGATGTAACTATGTGGGGAACGCTTGATGCTGAGGTTATGAGCAATTATCTGCAAACACTCAATGATACAGACCAGCGAGCTCAAAATATATTTTATAAACAGATTCCTACCGATCAATTCCAAACAAGATTGGCAGAAGCACTTGCCGACGGGAAAGGTCCCGACTTGGTTTTGATTACTCAGGCAAGTATGATACGCAACTGGAATAAATTGGTGCCGTTTTCGTATAAGGATATTTCCGAGAGAGTATTCAAAAGCACCTTTATAGATGAAGCGGATATGTTCTTGGGGAGAAACGGCATTATCGCACTTCCGTTTTCTATTGATCCTATAGTTATGTATTGGAATAGGGATTTGTTTGCAGAGTCTGGAATTGCAAAACCACCTATGTATTGGGACGAATTGTTTGGGCTTTCTGAAAAACTTACTGTGCGCGATAAGGCTAATAATGTTATCGTGGGAACAATCGCCTTTGGTGAATATGACAATGTTAATCACGCCAAAGACATACTTTCTCTTTTAACAATGCAGGCCGGGGGAAGTGTGGTTGAAAGAAATTCAGAAGGAAAGTTATATGCTACATTTGTTCCAAGTGCCACATCGGGTGTTTCGTTTAATGATTCGGCACAAACCGCACTGCTGTTTTTTACCGGATTTTCTGACCCGGTAAAAAATGTGTATTCATGGAATAGGTCTATGCCAAACTCACTTGATGCGTTTGCTCAAGGGAAATTAGCTCTCTACATAGGTTATGCGAGTGAAGCGGGGCTCATACAGCAGAAAAATGCGCATCTCAATTTTGATGTTGCCAAAATTCCTCAAATACGCACCGGTCAAGGCAAAAAGATACTCACCTTTGGGACAATATATGCTCTCGGTGTGCCTCGTGCGGCAAAAAATATACGAGGAGGACAAATAGCGGCAAAGATGCTCACCAACGCAGCAGGTTCATCACTGTTTTCCAATGTAAGCGTTACTCCGTCACCGAGAAGAGATTTACTCAATAAAGTGCCAAAAGATGCAGAACGAGCTATATATAGAGACTCAGCGCTTATAAGTCGGGCGTGGTTTGATCCTAACCAAGAAGAAACAAATCGCATATTTAGAAATATGATAACCGATGTTACTTCAGGGTCTTTGCGAATTTCTGATGCGGTGCAGTCTGCGCAGTCACAGTTGTCGGCACTGTTGCGAAAATAAAGTATGAAGTATGTAGCACAAGTATTTTTTCCCGCCTTTGTGCTTTCTGTTATTCCTATATCGGTGCGCGCATCAGATGTTTTTGGTAATCCGCTTGCATCAGTAGTAATTCAAAAGATACTGCATGGATTTATATTTTCAGTTATATATGTCGGCACGCCCGCTGTTATTGTTGCGTTTGTATTTACCGGATTTCTGTTCGCATCTACCGGCGGCGATCCTAAAAGAAGAACTACAGCCAAAGACATGCTTATAAAGACACTTATAGCCGGTGTAGGCCTGTTTTCCTTGTGGACTGTAGTGCAGTTGATCGGTAACACACTTGCTGGATTAACGACGATAGCACTTTTGTTGGTATTTGGAGTTTTTATCGCCTATATTTCTACACGAAAGTAGATGTGTGAATATATACAGTGGCATTTGTTTAAAATGATATACTGTATATATGATGATACAAAAATCTATTAAATCTGTTGTCGCATATATCGCATCGGTTGTGGTAATGGCTCCGGTGTATGTATTTGCAAGCGGATGTGAGGCGGGGAAATTTTGTAATCCTTTAAAAATAGATTCTTTTACCGGCTTGGTACAGGCTATTTTAAAGGTGGCGGTATATATATTATTCCCCGTAGCGGTGCTGTTTCTTATTTATTCAGGATTTCTTTTCATTACAGCATTGGGTAATTTTGAAAAATTAACAAAAGCAAAGAATAATTTCCTTTGGACATTAGTGGGTATGACGCTATTGCTTGGTGCATTTGCGCTTTCAACATTAATAAAGGGCACGATTGATCCTATTATCACTAATTAATATGAATAATTATATTAATATTAAAAAGTTGAGTTTTGCTTCTTTGATATATACATTTTTAAGTGCGTCAGTTGCTTTTGCAGCTCCCAAAAACTTCCAAGAACTGGTGCAGCAAGCAAATGGATTGATAAACGGCGGCACTACCGTGCTTATAACCGCAGCACTAGCCATATTTCTTTGGAGTATTTTCAAAAATATGAAAGGAATAGATGATCAAAATGGCGAACAAAAGAAAAAGTTGCAAGACTCAATAATGTGGGGAATTATAGTGCTTTTTGTAATGGTAAGTATTGGAGGTATTGTTGCCATAATTAAAAATACACTTTTGCATGGCTTATAATTCGTAGTGATATCCACACCAAAAATTCTGTAGAAGCACTTATACATCACAAAGATGTATAATATAAATACACTATTAGTAATATATAAATCAATATGTTTAAAAAGTATTTTGCATTTTTAATGTTCACCAGTTTTGTTCCTGTATTTGCCAATGCAGAAACACTTGGAAGCACCCTAGGAACGGTCTCAAATCTTATAAATATGACCATTCCTATTATATTAGCTTTGGCTATATTGTATTTCTTTTGGAAAGTTGCTACTTATATATTTAATTCGGATGATGACCAAAAAAGATCAGCCGCAATAAAAGGTATGGTAACGGGACTTATTGCTATCTTTGTAATGGTAAGTGTGTGGGGTATCATCGCACTATTGCAACAAACCTTTAAAGTAGGCGGTGCTGCTCCGATTATTCCTCCACGTATTCAGAGTGCATATTAGACATTTTCCACTACGATTCTTACAGTATGAATGGCCAAGAAATAATGCACACAATCGTTACCACGATAATTAATCCTCTGATTGTGTTGCTTTTTTCTGCCGGTATGTTTATGTTCGTCTTTGGGCTACTGCAATTTCTGTGGGATGTAGATTCACCAACTGGGAAGGAGAAGGGGAGGCAACATATGCTATGGGGAATACTCGGAGTCGTTATAATGGCCTCGGTGTTTGGAATTGTTAATATCATAATAAGCACGCTTGGATTGCCGGATCCAACAAAGCTTCACTAATACTTTTAATCGTATACTTTTTCAATTTGCGCACCCGTGATAGTATTGCGTTGTGCTTGAGTGTTGTGGCAATCAAAAAAACCAAGCACTGTTTATAAGAATATAGTAAGCATATAGGCTGCGTGGCGAAGTAGTAAATGCACAGCATGGGGACTGCGCAGATAGTCCTCTTGCACCAAGCGTTGTTTTATAAGAATATAGTAAGCATATAGGCTGCGTGGCGAAGTAGTAAATGCACAGCATGGGGACTGCGCAGATAGTCCTCTTGCACCAAGCGTTGTTTTATAAGAATATAGTAAGCATATATGGCTCGGTGGCGAAGTAGTAACGCTGGGGACTGCAAATCCTCCATGCGCGGGTGCGATTCCCGCCCGAGCCTCAAAATAAAGAGGTGATTGACTGAAAAAAACAAGATTTGCGAGCTACTCGTAATGGAAGTGATCTGATATTTTCTTTATGAAAATATGTGGTACAGTATGCGTACCAGTTGGCATCTGATGTGCGAAGTGGTGGCAAGATGACTATAGCGTAGACACAGCGTGTCGAAGATCTGGGAAATAGTCTATGCCGGAGTGGTGGCAACTTGACTATAGCGTAGACACTCGTGTCGAGGCAGAAGACGATAGTTAGTTGCATACCATTTATGGTAGAATAAAAAAATAAATGCCGGAGTGGTGGCAATATGACTATAGCGTAGACACTCGTGTCGAAGAGCTGGAAAATAGTTTTAAGTGCCGCATGTATGGTAAAATAGTCAAATATGCCGGAGTGGTGGAATTGGTAGACACGACAGCCTTAGGAGCTGTTGCCGCAAGGCGTGGAGGTTCAAGTCCTCTCTCCGGTACAAGAAACACGAACACCCCATAAGCGAATGCTTTGGGGTGTTCGTGTTTCTACCGGAGAGAGGACTTGAAAAGAGGCGCGCAGCGAAGCCCGTGCAACGCAGTGAAGCGGAGCGTGCCGCCGGGACAGCGAGTACTTAATAACTAAGCGGTTGAACTGTTTAGTTATACCTCGGACAGCTAAAAAACGAACAGCAGTGCTCGTTTTTCTTAACGCTGTCCGCCCACTTGGACTCGAACCAAGGACCCACTGCTTAAGAGGCAGTTGCTCTACCAACTGAGCTATAGGCGGATATGGGAGTATAGTACTGCATTTTGCATATATTTCAATGATTATTTCCCAACACTATCGTATTGGGTTCATTTGTTTGTATGTGTCGAGGGTAGGATTCTACCACCAGTCACTAGGTATAATTGTTCGTTTCGCTCCAATTCTACCAAGTGCTTTTGGTCTGGGCTCGCGGTTTTTGCTTTGCTTCGCGCCGCAAAAACATCGCTGCGCCTTTCTCATCCCGACGAACAGTACGCAGGTACTGTTCTCCCTCGTCAGTCATTCGCTTCGCTCATTTGGTGCCGAGAGCGGGATTCGAACCCGCGCGGCCGTATGGCCACGACATTTTAAGTGTCGCGTGTCTACCAACTCCACCACCTCGGCATATTTCTTACTACTTTACTATTGTGCTAAACAAGATGTTAATTTGCAATACCTCGACACAATGTATCTACGCTACAGGCATCTTGCCACCACTTCTAATATCTCAACTATTTTCCAATTACTTAGGTAAATAGTAACAACACTCTATCATATTTTATTAAAGGGAACACAATTTTTTTGTGTGTATTATGTTGTAGCACAATCGTTTAATTTGGTGTAAGCTGTTTTATATGGAGGTAAAGTTTGACATAGACGAGCAGATACACCAATCAAATGCGCTCCATAGTAGTAAAAAACTTTCCTATCAAGAAATGCTTGTTAAATATAGAATCGTGAAGAATGAACAACAGGCGATATATGTTTTAATAGGGGTTATTGTTATAGCTATTAGTGCATCCCTAGTTTTATTGTTTTCTGGCTCTAAGTATAAAAATATAAATACTCATAATAAAAACTCATTTGTTCCAGCTGAGACTTTATGAAATATATATATAAAAAAGGATTTACTTTAATAGAGTTACTGGTAGTAATCGCTATTATTGGAATGCTTTCATCTGTTGTATTAGCAAGTCTGAATTCTGCGCGAAAAAAATCTCGAGATGCAAAAAGGCTATCAGACATGCAACAAGTGCGAACAGCACTTGAATTAGATTATAATGATCATAATGCGTATCCAGTATCAGATTATGATGGATGTGGAGGTTGGGATGTTGGTAATCAGACATTACCATTTATGAATGGAAAATTAATTGGGAATATGAAAAAACATCCGGTAGATCCTATTGCATCTGGTACATGTTCAGGATATCGTTATTATCGTTATAACGCAGGTTCGTATGGGTGTGATCCCAAAAAAGGCAACTATTATGTACTCGGCGTGACTGATATGGAAACCAGTAACGGGCCATATAAAAGTAGTCCCGGATGGAGTTGTCCCGGACGTAATTGGCAAAATGAAATGGAGTGGGTGACAGGTAGTTTTGAATAGAGTTATATCTCTAAAGTGTCTAAATGCTGGCGGTATTTTTCACCGTGGTCTATTTCAAAATCAAAGAAAGGAAGCCGACGGAGTTTTGAATTCTTTTTTATATATGTACGAAAGTCGACACGTTTTCGTTTTGCAAATTTCAATGCTTCTTCTTCATAAGACTCCGGCATGACGGTAAAATAAATAGTTCCTTTTGAAAGATCAGGGGAAATGTCAGCACGAGTAACTGTCATAATAGATTGACGGTTTGATTCGTGGTCAAGGAACTGTGCTGCAAGATGAGCGATTTGTTCTGCTATTTGTTGTTGTCGTTGCGTTTGCATAATTTTATGAAATAATCATTTCGTAACTTTCAATCTTATCTCCCGCTTGTAGTTGTTCAGGAAATTGTATTTGTGCGCCAAATTCATTTCCTTCTGATACTGATGAAACACTTTGTTTACCACTTTGTAAATTTAAGATACTACCTTCACCAAGGAGTTCATTTTGGCGATATATTTTAATTGGAAGATCTTTCTCAATACTACCTGAAAGCACTTTACCACCCACTACGTGTTTGTTTTTCATAGATGAAAAATACATAAGAAGTTTTGCTTCTCCACGAGTTTCGGGTGCTTCTACCTTTGGAGTTCGCTTTTTGATCTCTTCTGCGAGCCATTCACTGAGTTTATAAATAATATCAAAAGAGTGAATTGGTATAGTGTGCTGCTGTAAAATATCTTTTGCGTTTTTATCTACGGGCACATTAAATGCAATAATCAGTGTGTCATCAGGTGAAGATATTGCTACTTTTATATCTCCTTCGGAGACAGCACCAACTTCTGAAATTGTAGGGCAAATAATGATACGGTCATTTTCCATTTTTTTTATTTCATGTAGTATTGCCTCAAGTGATCCAGTAGTATCAGCTTTAATCACGAGAGGGATAAGGG
>JALWTP010000034.1 GCA_027082835.1 Candidatus Kaiserbacteria bacterium | reverse complement strand
CCGTTGTGGGATAGTCACCCGTTACCATAATCACTCGAGCTCCAGCATCTTTAGTTTTTTTAATCGCTGTGGATACATCAGAGCGCACCACATCGGTAAATACAAGCAGTCCTCCAAATACCACCTCTTTATTTGCAGTTGCTTTTAGTTCATCTAATTCGTCTTTAATGTCGCTCTTTCTTGTTTTTATATACGCGACAGCAGTTACCCGCATCCCTTCGCCAGTGAGTTTTCGTAAAGTTTCTTCAAAGTCTTTGCGTACCTCTTCGGTAATTCCCTTCTCGCCCCCATCATAAAAATACGATCCACTTATAGACAAAATAGCCTCCGGTGCACCTGAGATATATATTCTCCTTCCGTGTGGTGTTTTATTGAGTGATGCTATAAATCGCCTCTTTGCATCAAATGGATTGAAAGCAATCCTATCATACCCGAGTGATTGCAGTGTGGATTGCTCTAACCCATGAGATACCCCCGCCTCAACTATCGCCCGCTCAAGTGGCCTTCCTCGCACTTCCATACGAGTTGTTTCTTTTTCTTCGTCATACATTTCTTCTATATATGCATCCGATGAAAGCACTGCCATTTTAAGTACTTCTTTATTTTCTTCATTTGAACACTGCGTATCTCCATTTTTCATTCCCGCAAGGGTATATATAGATTCAAGGCTCATAACGCCGCGAGTGATGGTCCCTGTTTTATCGGTAAGCACCACTGTGGTAGATCCCAATGTCTCTGCCGCGAGTAAGTTTTTCACTAAGCCACCTTTTTTCATAAGGTCTTTCATTCCAAATGCAAGCACAACCGTAACCGCCGCAGGAAGCCCTTCAGGGACCGATGCAACTCCAACTGAAATAGCGAGTATAATCATTGAGGTAAGGGTATTCCCGCGAAGTACTCCCGCAAGCACAATAAAAATCAGAGCCACTAGTATCACCATAAGCAAAAATCGTGCGATTTTGCGTATACTCCTTTGCAAGGGTGTGAGTACCGTTTTCTCATCCATTATTGACTGAGCCAGTTTTCCAAATTGAGCATTATCACCTACTGCAACCACTACGCACTTTGCATTTCCTTCTGTTGCAAATGTACCCGACCAGAGCATATTCGTTTGTTCTGCAATTGGCAGCTTTTCACTCAGCACTGAAGACTTTTTAGAAACCGGTAACCATTCTCCGGTAATAGATGCTTCATTGATTTGCAAATGTGTGGACTCAACTATCCGCATATCCGCCACAACAACATCTCCGCTTTCTACGAATACAATATCTCCCACCACCACATCGCGCGCGTGTATTTTCCGCCGTGAGGAGTCTCGTAAGACGGTTACTTCAACCTCCTGTGCTTCTTGCAGTTTCTGAAATATTTTTTCAGAGCGTCCTTCTTGGAACACTCCAAATGCCAGATTAACGAAGACAGCGATAAATATAACTGACGCGTCTATATACTCACCAAGAAGCAGTGTTGCAATACCTGCAAACAAAAGCACCAGCGAAAGAGGGCTGCTTATCTGCTTTCGTATTGAAGTAAGTAAGAAATGAGTGCCTCCATACGATGCGACTGCATTTTCGCCATACTTTTCTTTGCGTTTTTGTATTGACGCACTCGCTAATCCGGTATTGATATTTGTTTTCAGTAAAACAGCTATCTTTTCTATTGAGTATGTATGCCATTGTGAACCTCTATTCATAATTATTAGTATACCATCGTACTTGAATATACCGCTCTATAATTATAGTATTACTGTATGTTGTACGAAAAAATAAAAGAAGATATGAAAGAAGCACTAAAAGCACGCGACAGCGTTCGTCTTACGACTCTTCGCGGTTTGCTTGGTGCAATCACGAATGAATTAGTAGCACAAAAAAGAAAGCCGGATGAAGTACTTGAAGATGACGGTGTTCTTTCGGTGATAAAACGCCTGATAAAACAACGAAAAGACTCTATAGAACAATTCACTAATGGTGGACGAGATGATTTGGCAGACAATGAAAAAGCTGAGCTTGCAGTACTTGAGCACTATGCTCCTGCTCAAGCGTCAAAAGAACAAATAGAAAATGCTGTTGATTCAGTACTGCAATCTATGGGAGAAGTAGACCAAAGCAAAATGGGTATTGTTATCGGTATGGTAATGAAAGAGCTTCAAGGAAACGCAGATGGTGCACTTGTAAAAGAAGTGGTGTCAGAGAAAATACAGTAGATATAAAGAGATCCCTATCGTGCGTCAAAAAAGCCCTTTGAGGGGCTTTTTTGACGCACACACCCATTGCAAGTACCAAGTACTACGCAATCTTAGTCGGCTTATTTAAAATAATCATCACCAATGCCACTGTCGCGGCAATAGCAAATGCAACTTTTATACTAAATATTGCAAGCAAAAACAGCATTGCTACAAGCATAACGATTCTACCCAGCGCAAGAGACATTTCTTTCAGTGCGGTGTATTCGTCTATGTAGGTTCCGTTATCGGCAGATTGTTCGTAGGTGGTAGCATCAAATGAAAGCGAATTCACCGTCCTTCCAAAGTTGTGATAACTATCGGCAACAAATACCTGAAATGGCGTTTGTACAAACAACTTAAATATCCAGCCCGTTGAGGCAAGTATGACACCCACAGTTAGAACCCGTTTATGATCCCATGTGTCAAAATATTTCCCGGCAATGTAGCGAATGATAATCACAGCAACAATAGTAAGCGATGAAATGAATCCTACGACTGTTAATCTTTGGTCGAGCAACATATATATGTATATAGGCCAAAAGACAACCGTTGTAATCCCCTGCACACCACCTGCTGAATGTGCTAAAAACAGTCGCCTATTTCCACGAGCAAAGAGATGTTTGAATGTTTGAATATACTTCCAGCTAAAACGCTCATATGAATTACCCAAAAACCATAGTGGTATTACCGATATCACCATAAGTATAACCGACAGCAAGAAAACTGATTGAAATCCTAATCGTGCGATAAGTACTCCGCCGACAGCCGGAATAATCACCAAAAGTACACTGGCTATGTTTCGCAGTATCGCTAGCTGCCTACCGCGCATTGATGGATCCAAAAACTGCGCCAAGTCTACATGATACGGTACCCAATACAGCGCCTTATATATCGCCATGCTTGCGACATATGCGAGCGTAGCGTAAAGAGGATTGATATCAAAAAAGTATAACGATCCAATGGAAGCAGAGGCAAACAAAATAGCAAGTATTATCATAGACCTCGTGCCAAGCACACTCAGAAGACGCGCGGTGATAGGTGTAATCAAAAAGACCAAACCAAATTGTATGATGTATATGTATATAACTGTCTGAATATCAAGTCCGAACTTGGTATAGAAAAAGATAGGCATAAATACCCCAAGCATTCCAAACGAAATACGCATAATCACCCTTCCAAAATAAAGCGCCAACAAATTGCGAGAAAAATGTGTCTTATTATATGCAGTACGCATCGCATTCTCCACTTTTTGTTCCACTGATACCATTGTCTTATTATACCGCACTCTGAGAACAGTTTTTGAATAATTAACATATACAAAACCCCTCAGAGCGAGGGATTTTGTATGTTTCGTATGCAGTCAATGTGTTTACTCTATATCTTCCCTACCAAATCAAGTCCGGGTTCAAGCGTGTCGTCCCCGGGATTCCAACTCGCAGGGCACACATTACCATCGTGCTCTGCAACAAACTTCGCCGCTTGCACTTTGCGTAATGTTTCTTTTGCATTTCTTCCGATGTTGTTGTCGTGTATTTCCATAGTACGGATAACTCCTTCGGGATCAATAATAAATGTACCACGCAACGCTACTCCTTCGTCTTCTTTAAGGACGCCAAACGCGTAGGCCATCTCGTGCGTTGGGTCCGCTGCCATTGGATAGGTTACCGTACCTATTGCCTCAGAGGTATCGTGCCACGCCTTGTGCACAAATGCTGTATCGGTTGAGACTGATACAATTTCTGCATTTTCTTTTTTGAAATCATCGTGCAACTTTGCCAAGTCTTCTAACTCTGTTGGACACACAAAAGTAAAATCTGCGGGATAAAACGCTAATACAAGCCATTTACCTTTAAAGTCCGCAAAATTTGTCTTTTGTATCTCACCATTGTGAAATACCTCAAACGACATCTCAGGCACGAGGTCTCCCACGCCAAGTGGTCCGAATAATTCTATTTCATCTCTATACTCCATAATTTATTTGTATTTATGTATAACTCACTCTATAGTAACACAATGAATAAAGTAATAGTAATTGTTGGCACCAACGCCTCTGGGAAAAGCTCTCTTGCCGTACGCTTGGCAAAAAAGTACAACGGAGAAGTCATTTCTGCAGATTCACGGCAGGTATATAAAGGGCTAGACATTGCAACCGGAAAAATAACAAAAAAAGAAATGGACGGAGTTGCGCATCATTTGCTTGATGTTGCTGATCCATGCAAACGCTACAGCGCATCTGACTTCGCTCGCGATGGCAAAGAAGCTATGAGAGAGATCTACCATAATGGAAAGATACCCATTGTAGCCGGAGGTACAGGGTTCTACATACAGGCACTTTTGGAGCCTGACACACTTCCACATATACCACCGAACCTGCCATTACGCAGAGAACTTGAAAATCTATCTCCCGAAGCGCTATTGGAACGCTTGTATGAAATAGATAGTTCTCGTGCGCAAGATATCGAAAACAAAAACGAAGAGAAAAATAAACGCAGACTCATACGAGCGATAGAAATAGCATCATACAGAGAAGAATCTTCACACAACACCACTGAATATGATGAGTATTCTCCCTTTTCAGATATGGAAGTACTTTGGATAGGATTAGAGTGGGATAAAGAAAAACTGGAAGAAAGAATACGAGAACGGACAATACAGCGAATGGAGGAAGGTATGGTGGAAGAAGCGCAGCGTCTGTATGATAGTGGTCTTTCGTATGAACGAATGAGAGAGCTCGGACTTGAATACACACACCTCGCTGATTATTTGGAAAACAAAATAACTAAAGAAGAGCTTGTTGAACGCATCATCATTGCCGATAGACAATACGCAAAACGACAACGGACTTGGTTTAAAAGAAACAAAGATATTCACTGGTTTACTCAAGAGAATATTGCAGAAGTAGATGTGTTGGTTAGCAATTTTTTATCTGAAAATTAGCATGTTTTCTTTCGATTCCCACACGCCCGGATATACAAAATACGCCGCTGCTCCGCAGTGGCTCCTTTTGTATATCGAGCGGGCGATGAGGGAATCGGTCACCTTCGCTAAGTATTTTATTCGTGCTCCGCACTCTAAAATACTAAGCTACTCGACCCCGACGGCGCTTTCCGTCTCCGCTTCGCTGCGACGGGCTTCGCTGCGCGCCTCTTTTCGATTCCCACACGCCCGGATATACAAAATACGCCGCTGCTCCGCAGTGGCTCCTTTTGTATATCGAGCGGGCGATGAGGGAATCGAACCCCCGACATCGGTTTTGGAGACCGAAGTTATACCACTTAACTAATCGCCCTATATTTCACTATCGCGAGTATACCATATAAAAAACCGAAGTTTATACTCGGCTTTTTATTTTTTCAACTCTTTGTGTGTTTGCTGAGTTCGGCATTTTTTGCAAAACTTTTTCAATTCCAATTTCTCAATACCATCGCCTTTTATTCGACGAGTAGTGTAATAGTTTATATTTTTGCACTGCGTGCAGGCAAGTTTCTTTAATTTATCTTGACTCATATGTGGACATACACTACCCAATGCGAAGGGACATGTCAACCATTTCAGCGTGAAGATCTTCCTGTCTATCCTTTAATCCTTTATCGGTCAAACTCTTAAGCACAGTATCTATAAGTACCCACGCGATAAGAATAATTACCATTCCAAGCACTACTTTATAAAACAGCTTGTGTGCCTTCTTTACATTCTCTTGATTTCCTGCACTTGAAAGGTACAACCACCCGGCGTAGGCAAACATCAATGCAGACAGCATAGTAGCCATCGTTACAATGAAGTTGAGTACATTATGTGCCAACTGAATTAGCTTTCCAAAATCACATTCTGTTTTTACCCCATCGCACGGCACCAACCCCCCATGTCCGGAAGCCACAGCAAATACCGCCTGTGGGACAAACAAGATAATCGCCAGTGTTATATAAACGCTAATAAATCGCATTATCTATATAGTACCACAGCAAAATGGCTTCTAGCTCACAATAGTGAATAAACTACTGCGTAAAGTTTGAATAAACGATATAATTTGCTACACTCTCCCTACGCCTTAAATAATAAGGAGGACAATGACATTGACCACGGGTATGTACAGACAATGCACACCCTGTAAATGTGGTAGGATGTCTATATAAAAACAATGCGTCGGTGGCAGAGTGGATGAAAAGTGAACTGCTTCACTTTTCATCCGGTCTTCGAGCGATAGCGAGAAGATTGGCCGATGTGAGCCTGCGAACAGGCCAAAGGAGGACAATGACATTGACCACGGAATAGGTAATGACCATATCTATTCTCCGAATGTGGTAAGATGTCTATATAAAAACAATGCGTCGGTGGCAGAGTGGTCAATTGCACGAGGCTGTAAACCTCGCGACATTAGTCTACGTTGGTTCGAATCCAACCCGGCGCACATAGAAATGCAAATACCCCACACGATAGTGTTGGGGATTTTGTATTTCTTGCGACAGGTTGGATTCGAAAGACGGAGCCGGTATACAAGACGACGAGCTTGCGAGGAGTGCTTGTCGGCGAGTCCGGGCAGGAGCCACCCGCTAGAATTAGAGCGGAGCGAATAATTATAGCGAGGTGAGCTGACGCCGAATCCAACCCGGCGCACATAGAAATGCAAATACCCCACACGATAGTGTGGGGTATTTTGTATCTTTTATATATGGCGTTTTGTAATTTATAGATGCAAATTATGCAACTGCTTTTACCGCCTTTGGCTTCTTTTTTGCAATGACCGCCTTGCGCTTGCGTGGTTGCTTTTTAACTACATCAAATGAATACTCTCCTTTCTTGATTCCGACTTTGACCACTCCCCCTTCAAGCATATTGTTTTCAATCATCAATCCCGCTATCGGAGTGAGTATGCGACTTTGAATAATTCGCTTCAAAGGTCGCGCGCCGTATTGCGGGCTATATCCCGTTTTTGCCAACTCTTTAATAACTTCTTTACTAAATGCCACTTTAATCTTTTTACCGAGAAGTCGCTTGCGAACGATTTCCATCTGCATTTCCACAATTTTTTCAATGGCTTTTGGTGTCAAAATGTCAAAGACAATTATTTCATCCAATCGGTTTAAGAACTCAGGTCTGAATGATGAACGAAGCACTTTCATTACTTTCTCTTTGTTGTGTTCGTACTTTGCCTTCTCTCCATTGTCTTCAGCAAATCCAAGCTGGCTCATCTTGTCTATGTATTCAGCACCGAGATTGCTGGTCATAATCACAATAGTGTTTTTGAAGTTTACCGTGCGTCCTTTGGCATCGGTAAGTCGTCCGTTATCAAGCACCTGCAAAAGTATATTAAACACCTCAGGGTGTGCCTTTTCTATTTCGTCAAACAACACCACACTATACGGACGATGGCGTATTTGCTCGGTAAGCGACCCCCCTTCTTCATGTCCGACATATCCCGGAGGGGACCCAATCATTTTAGAAACGGAGTGCTTCTCCATAAACTCCGACATATCTACGCGAATAAGCGCGTTTTCATCATCAAACATAAACTCAGCGAGTGCTTTGGTAAGTTCTGTCTTTCCCACTCCTGTCGGACCAAGCAAAAGGAACGATCCGATGGGACGATTTGGATCGGCTATACCTACACGCGATCGCTTTACCGCGTCAGACACTTTTGTAATGGCGTCATTTTGTCCCACAATTCGCTCTTTCAAAACTTCTTCCATTCGCGAGAGTTTATGTACTTCACCTTCAAGCATCTTTGATACCGGCACTCCTGTCCACTGCGATACCACATCGGCAATATCTTCTTCGGTAATTTCTTCTTTTAAGATACGGCGAGAGCTTTGCAGCTTTTTAAGTCGTGCGGTTTTTGTAGATAATTCTTTTTCCAGGTCAGGAATCGCTCCATAGCGTATCTCTGCCGCTTTGGTCAAATCCGAAACAGACTCGGCAGCATCGGCTTCCAAACGCGCTTCTTCCAACTTGTGTTTGATTTCCTTTATATCTACCAATATGTCTTTCTCATTTTTCCATTTTGCTTCAAGTTCGCGTGTTCCTTCTTTCAACTCAGCAATTTCTTTCTCAACCGCTTTCAAACGGCTTTTCACTCCCTTCTCTCCTTCTTTTACATCTTTCTGCAATGCTTCGCGCTCTATTTCAAGACGCATAATCTTTCTATGTGCCTCCTCAAGTTTTGGCGGTTTGTTTTCCAGCGAAATGCGCAGTGCTGACGCCGCTTCATCTATGAGATCCACCGCCTTGTCGGGCAACTGTCGCTCTGTAAGGTATCGACTACTTAATTCTACCGATGCCACAATCGCCTCATCGGTAATGCGCACACCATGATAGAGTTCGTATTTTTCTTTCAGCCCTCGCATTATAGCAATCGCATCCTCCACTGACGGTTCTTCTACATGCACCGGTTGGAAGCGTCGTGTAAGGGCGGGATCGCGTTCAATGTGCTTTTGATATTCGTTTAAAGTAGTTGCACCTATCATTCGCAAATCCCCTCGCGCGAGTGCAGGCTTGAGCATATTTGATGCGTCCATAGACCCTTCTGCACTTCCCGCTCCCACGATAGTGTGTATTTCGTCTATAAAGAGAATGATGTTTCCTTCTGCGCGCTCCACTTCTTTCATAATAGACTTTAGTCGCTCCTCAAACTCCCCGCGAAACTTGGTACCTGCTATGAGAAGTCCAAGATCAAGCGCCACCAAATCTTTCCCTTCAAGAGACTCAGGCACATCACCCGATGCCATTCTTTGAGCCATACCCTCGGCTATCGCAGTCTTTCCCACTCCGGCTTCTCCGATAAGGATTGGATTGTTTTTCGTTCGGCGAGATAAAATTTGTATCACACGATTAATCTCAGTATCTCGTCCGATAACGGGATCCAATTTGTTCTCTTTTGCGAGCTCGGTGAGACTTCGTGTGTATTTCGCTATCGCTTTATTTTGCTTTGGCGACTCCACATCGGTAATAACACCATTTTTTATATCTTCGTAGATATGTACCACCTCATCTTTATTTATATTGAACTGCCGTATCACATCGGTGGTATTTCCCGGATTATTGAGTATGGCGATAAATAGATGCTCGGTGCTCACAAACGCCTCATCAAATGAAGCGGCTAAACTCGGAGCACCCTCTTGCAGTATCTGTGCAAGCTCGGGAGTAAGATAGAGTTGGAACGAAGGACTTATCGTAGACCCCGTACCATCACCTTCTAAATATTCAATCAGCGTATCTGCCAAAAGCAGTGTGTCTACATTAAGACGATCCAAAATCGCCAAAGTCATACTCTCATCTTGTAGAAGTAGTGCGGCCAACAAATGCATAGGACTCACATGGGATTGTCCACGCTCAATAGCGAGCTGGTGTGCTCGGTGTACTGCTTCTTTTGCTTTTGTGGTGAAATTTTTGAAAGGCACGGTATATATATTATTCCTCTATTAATGATTATGTGGCACACTTTGTGGCTACATATTTTTGTATACTATATTCAAATTTATATATTTGTGCAACTATTTTTTGGCCTTTGTCGCAGTCTTATTCGTCTCTGCTTTGGTGCTTGTCGCGTTGGTTGATGTTGCAGTGTCTTTTTTGTTTATTGCCTTTAATAAAGCACCGGCGCGAAGTGGCTCAAACACACTCTTTCCCATCTTACTTGACGCTCCGGTATATAGTCCTACCACATCACCATCTACATTTATAAGTGGAGCTCCGTGTGTCATTTTTGGTGCGTTTATGCTGGTTCCAATGAAGCCATCTTTTGATATTTCGGTGGTAATGCCTTGTGTGATACTTCCACCACCGACAAATGCGACGAGCGTCTGCCCAAGCTCGGGAGTGGTAAGTGCAGGAGAAATCTTTTTAACTCCTGATACATCACCATCTGCTTTAAGTACCACTATCCCACCATCTCCACCATCGTATGCAATGGAAACAGGAACCGGCGTATCCCCTCCCAAATCAAGTGCATATGCGCCTTTCGCATCAATTACAGATGCATCGGTTGCCAATAGTCCTTTGTCGTTTATAAATACACCAAGCGATACAAACTCTTTCGTCTTTGCATCTATCACACTGACTATTTTTGTTTTGTTTGAGGCAATAGCTGCTGCGATGAGGTCTGCCTCTTTTACAATGATAGTTTTTTCTTTAGTGATGACCGTTGCCTGTTGTGTCTCTGGCGACACCGTTTCTACCGTTCTCTCTACCACACGCTGTATCACACGAGTTACATCCGATGGAGCTTTTTCTACCAAAGATGCCGTTACAATTCCGGTTGCAATTGAGGTTACAAACGATACCAACATCGTAAGAAGCACTATTTGTGATTTGTTTAGCTCCTCTAGGTCCATACACACATACTATACCATAGAGCTGTGTTTACAAATACCCCGCATCATTACGGTGTGCCTATTGAATTATGAGAATGACTTATATGTATCTACTGCCTCTTTTAGTAGTTGCACAGCGACTTCACCATGCTCGGGAGTTGTCGTAATTCCAAAAGAAAACCTTAATGTATTTGTGGCTCGCCACGCACTGTCTTCATCTTGAGCGAGAGCACTCACCACAGAAGATACATTAGAGTCACTACGCTCAAGACAAGCACTTTTAGTAGAAAGCGCTACCCCTCTTTGATCCATATACATAGCCACATACTCAGAATCAATATCTTTAATGGAAATATTTAGGATATGTGGTGATTGTTTTTTTGCCTCACCGTTTACCACTACATCATCGCCAAAAATATCCTGTATTTGAGATATCATTGCACTGCGAACACTCTCTAAACGCGCGTGCTCACCCTCTTTCTTACTTTTCGCATCA
This sequence comes from Candidatus Kaiserbacteria bacterium, assembly GCA_027082835.1. Classification (GTDB taxonomy): domain Bacteria; phylum Patescibacteriota; class Minisyncoccia; order Phycocordibacterales; family UBA2100; genus UBA2100. The sequence goes on along the minus strand of JALWTP010000034.1, from coordinate 2,129 downwards.
AGACATGCGCGTGCAAATGCTGAAGCAAGAGCGGTATTTTCAGTTCCTGGTCGTAATCCTCCTTCTTGACTCCCTCCTAAAAGGACCGGGGATATTTTTATTCCGGTGCGTACATACAACGCTCCAACACCCCTGGGAGCATATATTTTACCTGCATCCAAAGTGAGTATATCTACCCCGAGTCCGTGCGGTTCCATGTTTTCATACATTCCCTGACTAGCGTCTGTATGGATTGCAATTGAAATATTTTTTCCATCTTTCCTTAGTTGCTCCTCCTTTTCGCGAATTTTTTTAACTATTGCATGTATCGGTTGAACCGTACCTATTTCGCTATTTACTAATGCGATGGAAACAAGAACAGTGCTCTCATCCACCATATCAGCAACTGCATCAGGCCGTATTTCACCTGCTATTGTTGGATTAACACGCACAACCCTCATTCCTTTATCCTCAAATGGTGCCAATACTTCCCGTACAGAAGGATGTTCTATTGCACTAATGATTATCGATTTTTCTTTGATATTAACTCCACTTTTCTCTAAATATAATAGATGTCCTGCAAGAGCAAGATTATTTGACTCAGTACCACCTGAGGTAAAAATAATTTCGGACGACTTCACCACTAAAAACTGTGCGATGTCTCGCCGTGCTTTATCAAGTAGTTGCATTGCTTTGAGTCCTTGTGTGTGAAGCGCTTGTGGATTGGCAAAGTATTGGAGTGCTCCCATAAACGCCTTCAAAGACACAGAAGACACCGGAGTGGATGCCGCATAATCCATAAATATACTTTTCTTTGCACTACCTTTCTCTTTTTTAATCATACACGACATTGTAGTGATTGTTGTAATAAAGTCCATAAAAAATATGTTACAATCTCCGTTATGCAGATACCACAACTATACCTTATCTATGCTCTTGCTGGCATTGTATTGCTTTTATTTACATGGATATCACTTTTAGAATGGCGTATTAGCCGGCTCACTCGCGGCGTAAAAAAGAAAAATATAGAGATGCATCTTGCTGATATCGTACGCGATTATCAAGACCTCAACAATTTTAAGAAAGAAATATACAACACTCTCGCACAATTAGATACTCGACTAAAACACACCATGAAAGGAGTAGGTACTGTTCGCTTTCATCCATTTGCCGGCAGTGGTTCAAGTAAGCCTTCCTTTGCAACTGCTATCGTGTCAGAGGAAGGTAATGGATTTATCATCTCTACTCTCCATGCGCATAATAGCTTAAGTATATTTAATAAAACCATAGAAAACTTTTCTTCCGAGAAAGAATTGACCGATGAAGAAAAGAAAGCACTTGCTATCGCAAAAAAATCATTGCATAGTCAGTAAAAATAGCGTAGTGTATTTGCTACATACACTACACTACTATATATATTTTTGTGGTGTTGTACTGTGCTTCCTTTTTCTTATGGATAATTACTATTTTGTATATGATCTCAGAAATATCACAAAAAAATACTTCTTCAGTTATTTCCCGTCCACCGGTTATTGCTGTCATGGGACATGTTGACCATGGTAAGTCTGCGCTTTTAGATTATATACGCAAAACAAATGTAGTTGCCGGTGAAGCCGGAGGCATTACCCAACATGTAAGTGCATATGAGGTTGAACACGAGCACGAAGGCGAAACGAAAAAAATTACCTTTTTAGATACCCCGGGACATGCCGCATTTGCCAAGATACGCGAACGAGGAGCGTCAGTTGCAGATATCGCCATTTTAATCGTCTCTGCCGAAGAAGGAGTGAAGCCGCAAACACTTGATGCCTTAAATGCTATTACTTCTGCACGTATTCCATATGTTGTTGCCATAAATAAAATAGACAAACCGAACGCCGATGTAAATAAAACCAAAGCAAGCCTTATAGAACACGAAATATACATTGAAGGCATGGGTGGCGATGTTCCCTATGTGGAAATATCTGCTAAGACAGGTGTCGGCATAGATGAGCTTTTGGACACACTTCTTTTAGTTGCAGAAATGGAGGAACTTACCGGAGACACTTCCCTGCCAGCTGAAGGAGTAGTGATCGAGGTGAATGTTGACCCAAAAAAAGGCATAGCTGCAACACTTATTATAAAAAACGGCACACTACACAGCGGTGAAT
>JALWTP010000033.1 GCA_027082835.1 Candidatus Kaiserbacteria bacterium | reverse complement strand
TCCTCGTACCAATCGCTGGGCCACTGCAACCACAAGTGTTGGTGCTATCAAATATGGATCTACCCCCATGTCTATCAGTCTTGGTATCACTCCAACAGCTGAGTTGGTATGTATGGTGGAAAGTACCAAGTGTCCGGTAAGTGCAGCTTGAATTGCCAACCGTGCTGTTTCTCCATCTCGAATCTCTCCTACCATGATTACATCGGGGTCTTGTCGCAAGGTAGTACGCAATCCTGTGGCAAATGTGTAACCAATTTCCGGTTGTACTTGAGATTGATTTACTCCCTCCATAAAGTACTCAACCGGATCTTCAAGAGAAAGTACATTTTTTGTTTCTCTATCTACTTGGGCGAGCATAGAATAAAGAGTTGTGGATTTACCAGATCCCGTAGGTCCTGAAATCAATATCAATCCATGAGGTCGTGCTATTGCATTTTGTAGTATTTTTAAATTCTTTGGGCCTAGTCCAATGTCTTCCAGTGGAATAAATCCTCGTTCTCTATCAAGAATTCGCATTACTATTTTTTCTCCATTTGCAGTAGGAAATGTTGAAACACGAAAGTCTATCCTGTGTCCACTGATGGTTGCAGAAAACCGCCCATCTTGCGGTTTTCGTCGTTCATCTAAACGCATAGATGAAAGTACTTTTATGCGTGCTACGATTGCCTGATGTACATTATGCGGCAAAGTAAGTGATGTGTGCAAAATCCCGTCTACTCGATACCGTACTTTCACTAACTTATCGGTAGTTTCTATGTGTACATCAGATGCTTTTCCTTCTACAGCATAGCGCAAAATTGTTGCTACTATTTTAATTACCGGCGCATCTTCTTTTATATTAGTATCTCCTGTTTCCTCTTGCTTATTTATTTCTTCTTGTATACTTTTTTCATCTTCGCTCAATTCCGATTCAAGTTCTGTCAACGCTCTACCAACCTCTCCGCCGAGAGAATTGTACATTTTCAATACAGAGTCCAAATCAGCTTTGGATATTAAAAATATTTTGAAAGGTATTCCTTCCTTTCTTGTTAAAAAGTTAAGCGCATCAATAGCTTCTATGTCAGATGGATCTGTCATTCCTACTTCAAGCACACCATCTACCATTTTTAATGGAACCATTGAATAATGAGATGCTGACTCTTCAGGTATATGTCTAAGTATGTCAAAAGGAATTTTTTCCCCATCTAAAACACGTATCGGAACATTGGAATCCCCTGATTGTGCTTTTAGTATATCTTCATTTGAAACACCTACTTCATATAATATTTCTTCTATTGTTCTTCCATTCTCAGCCGCATTTTTTTTAATAGTCTCCGCATCAGCTTCAGTAATAACACCATTTCGTATTAGTCCTTTTAAAATACTGTCATTCATAGCATCTGTAAATTAATTCATTTTTTGCGTATGCAGTATACACATACTTATTTCCCGAAAAATGCAGCATCATTCGCATTAGTGGTATTTTTTGTAGTTGAAGCAGAGTGTATCGGTGCAAATGGATTCGTCCGCCCAATTGGCTCTGCAACAATATCGCGACCAAAATCTCTTAACAATAAAAATCCGGGGCTTTTAAATAGAGATCCGTCTAATTTAATCGATCGCATATCAACGAGTAAATTGATAATATCTTGATCCATAACCGGGTTCGCACCTGCAGTTGCACTTTCGAGAATCGGAGCAGGTTTATTACTTGAGCCACCTATCATTGTCCACAGAAAAAGTATCGTTACGATAAAAAATACAATGAGTAATATTTTATTTTTTTTGAGTTGTTCTATCATACTATCTATTATGGTAACCAATAAGTACGCACTGCTATTCCAAAGGTGTATGTATCAGAAACAGTCGTATTATCGTTGATGGAATTTGGTTTTATGGTTAAGTTTGTAATATCAACAATGCGCAAACTTGATTCAAGATCTTGCAATAATGCTAAGAATTCTTCGTATGTTGCTTTTACAGTGAATTTTAATGTTAAGGAACGATAGGGTTTTGCATTCTCAGAACTTGGTGTGAGCACGGTTCCGCTTGTGCTATTACTGACAGACTTCTGCACGTCTTTTTGTATCCCCACATTACTGAGTCGTAATCCATACTTCGCAGCAATACCATCAAGATCCAATATCAAACGGACATTGTCCACGTGATCAGGAAGCATCTTTTTCAACTTATCAACATTCGCTTGAGTAAATACATTTCTCCGATTTATTATATCAGCCTTTAATTGTTGTATTTCTTTAGTTTTTCTCAAAGCGGCATCAAAGTTAGCCACCTTTGCCGTATTGGCATGTATATTATCGTATGTGGGGCGATCATATAAGACAAACAACCCTATTGATGCTCCTATGAAAATTATTGATAGTATTGTTTTTATCATATGTATTATTGTGTTACCCCTGTATTTGACCCGGTACCGAAACCGCCAAGGTTTGGATTTGTGGATGCCGATTGAGTAGTATCCGATTGAGTAGTAGTGGTCGTTGCAGAAGATGTAGTTGCAGACAGGGCTGGAGTAGTAGTTGAACTCATTCCGGAATTGGCGGATGCAGCAGCTTCAACTCGTTTCTTTTCCACTAACGCATATTGCAATGTGGTCGGATCAATTTCAGCATCTACAGAGAAGGACACGCCTTTATCAGTAAGATTAAGGTCAGAAAAAATAGGATTCCGTATTGCTGCATTGTCTCCAAACACACTTGCCTGCAATGCAACACCATTTACACTTTGTGCATTTCCCTTCATGTTTAAAGTAATACCTTTATCCGTAGTCATTTTGTAGGTAAGCGAATCATATTTTATCGACTGTAAGGTAAGATCTTGAAGTAAATTAAATACTTCTGATGGAGCAAGATGATTGTATAGTATCTCAGAAGCCGCATTAATCCTATTGTCCAATCGCATTATGCGTTTTATAGAAACAGGATCAAAAGCTTCTTTAGCACGAGAAAGTTGCACTTCTTTTGTCTTAACACTTGATGTTAAAAATCTATCATATAAAAACACCCCCGCTGATAAGACAATTGCTGTAGCAAGTACCACTATTGACAGCAGAAATAAAATATCCGCCATTCCGCCACCTCCAGAAGATGCCCTATTAGTTTGGCTGTTATTGAGAACTTTGTCCGGTATAAATGATGTATGTATCTTTGTATCCATAGTATTTTTATATATTGGATGTTATTGAATGTACTACTCACTTATCTGTCGCAACGCCATTCCTACCGCAACCGTAAACTCAGGACCAACTTCTTTTAATACATCCTCTAAGAATGCGGGCGTGCTTACTTTCTGAAATGAATCACTCCTAACTACTTCCATCTTTACCATATCCATAGCATATTCAGAAAGTCCATTGAGTCCGGCACCTCCTCCTGTCATTATCATTTTTGCAACGTTCTTGCCGTACTTACGCTCATAACTCAATAATACTCTATTTATATCTGAGAAAATACGCCCCAGTGTTGATAACAAAGCATCTTTTACCAATGTATCTTCCTCTGCATCACTTCCGGTACGAACCAAAAGTCCCTGCTCTCGTTTGCGTCTTTCTGATTTATTAAAGTTCCATCCCAAAGACCGTGATACTGCAAGAGTTAGATCTTGTGACCCTTTGTTGATCAAATGCGAAAAACGGACGATCCCCTTTTCAACTATATATACTTTCGTTGTGCTTGCGCCAAAATCAACCACCATAATAGGAGCTATGCCTTCACCTATTGCAGATCGTATAACTCCAAATATCTCTAATTCATAAAAACCTACAGACAAATTAGTATTTTGGGCGAGTGTTTGATACCCAATTAATTCTTCATTATGTATAGCTACTATAAGTACTTCTGACTTTTCTGGTACGCTATTTGCATTTGTTGCATCAGCTTCTGTTTGGGACGCCCTTGATCGCGACCATTCTTTCTGAGCCGGATCATCAGGTATCACAAACCAATCGAGAGTAACATCGTTTATATTTGCCGGTATATACTTACGCGCCTCAAGTGGAATCATATGAGAAAGCTGTTTGCTGCTCATCTTTGGCATTTCAATAATTGAAGTAAGACTAGCAGAAAATGGAATGGAGATACCGGCACTTTTTGCCGTTATATTAGCCGCTTTCATAACATCGAGAAGTGCTTTGGAAATGTCTTTTATGGAAAGATTGGTAGCGCGTCCGACTTCTACTCCCGAATATGGACCCAATGCTATTTCTCCATAGGTCTCAAGCACTGCACGCCCTTTTTCCCTGCGCAATTGCACGACTTTGATAGAGGCCGATCCTATGTCAATACCTATAACACTGTTAGCACGCCCACCTTTGGTGCCTATTGTCTTTAAAGACTTAGTTATGTTATCAAAAATGCCCATAGTATATGTACTTAATGTGTATATTGTACCATGTAAAAAAGTGCTGTGGCGAAGGGTGTGCGTTACAATGGGAACATGATTTCAAAGTTTCTGTCACTCTTTTTTCCACCATCAAAAGAGTATGATATAGCACACAAATGCTCTGTACTTGTCGCGAGCCCATACAAAAAAACAGTTTTTGGCGATAAAAACATACTTACAATAGGAGACTACAAACACAACCCACTAAAAGCAGTTATAAAAGAGCAGAAAAAGCACGGTTCAAAACACACTTCAAAACTACTCGCTGCTCTTCTTGCCGATATTCTTTTGGAAGAAATAGCGGATACTGCAATATGGAACAGCGCTGAATACATCATCACTGCAATCCCACCTTCTTTTGACAGAAGGCGTGTATATGGATTTGATCATCTTCATCTCATTCTCAATCACCTCCCAGACACACTTACACACAATGTTGCAAAAAAAGTACTCTCATACACACGCACGGTGGCTATGCAAAAAAGACTCACACGCTCTGAGCGCCTACAAAATATGCACGGAGCTTTTGTAGCAAACCCTAAAATGGTCACAGGAAAAATCGTCTACATCATAGACGACATAACCACCACCGGTGCCACACTTGCCGAGGCAATGCGTGCAGTACAAGACGCAGGCGGACACCCGATAGGAATAGCTCTTGCGCGTGCATAACTTTTTATATTATTATGAATCCGTTGCTACCACAGTATGAGTGTAGCTCTTCCGCTTTTTCTGTGCATCTAATATCTTAAATGTGAATACTTTTACATAATCATCAATTACGAACCACGCAGTGGCATACAACCAAATAAGTGCCACCACACCGAGACCAATTGGTTGCATCAAAATACCTACAGTGGCAATAATGGTACCGATAATACGTGATCCAAATGCAGGTAAGAAAAACTTTAAGGATGGATATGGTTTGTGCCAAAAATGATTACGTCCCGTTCTGGTTACATAAAGTGTAGAATGTCCTGCAACATCCAGTTTTAGGAACATGATGGTTTGTATGAGTGCAAATGCAATGCCTGAATAACTCAGCCACCAAAATAAAATAAATGACCCTACAAGCCCCGTAATACCCAATACTGTTGATACTACGATGGTTTCGTATAAATGCCATCGTGTTGGTGTCTTTGAAGCACGAGCATTGTCGTAGGCAATAGTCATTACGGGAATATCATTCAAAAGTGCAAGTAATATAATCATCCCTGCGGTTATTGGCGATTCATTAAAAAACACCAACGCAAGTGTTATAAGTAGCAAGATACGCACTGTCTCCGCTATACGAAATGTGGCATACGATTGCATACGCGAAAAAATCTCTCGAGAAGCAACTATTGCATCCTTTATAACACTCAGTCCACTACTGAGCAATACAATATCCGCAGCGCTTCGCGCTGCGGGCGATGCTCCGGAAACGGCAATTCCCACATCCGCTTTTTTAAGTGCCGGAGCATCGTTTACCCCATCGCCGGTCATGGCAACAATGTTATTTTTATCTTGAAAAACAGATACGATATTATATTTATCTTCAGGGGTCACTTCGGCAAACACGTCTGTCTCACATACAGCTTTATCTATATCCTTTTTCTCTTTATTTTTAAATAATGAGTGCAATGCATCAGCAGTAAGTATCTTTTCACCTATAGACAAGAGCTTAGCAATATATCGCGCAATCAAAGTATTATCGCCCGTAAGCATGTGAGTGCGCACTCCTGCTTCTTTTATGTACTCAAGTACCTGCTTTGAATCATCTCGAGGTGGATCAAGTAGCGGTATAGATCCAACTGCATGCCATCCTTTTTGTTCTTTTTTTGCAATCGCTAGTGTTCTGAAGCCTTTCTGAGCAAATATTTGTATGTCTCGTGACAATTGTTCTTTGGAGTCATCGAGTACCATTGCTTCCACTATCTGCGGAGCTCCCATAACCACCTCAACCTCAGTAGACCCCACCAATGCAATTGCACGAGTTATTTTATGTACCGGATCAAACGGAACAAAATCTTTTACTATATATGTGTCAGCTACTATATCAAATTGTTTCTTATGTGCATAATTATAGAGTGTTTTTTCTATGGAAGACTTACTGTCTTTCTCACTTGCTAAAAGTGCGTAGACGAACAAGTCTTCTTCTGTATATTTTCCGTATGTGGTAACTGTGCCTATCGCCAATTCATTTTTGGTAAGTGTTCCCGTCTTATCTACACACAGAGTATCCACTCCGGCGAGTTCCTCTATTGTTGCAAAATGTGACACTATTGCTTTCTTTTTAGCCAAAATTCGTGCTCCAAGTGCCATAGTAACCGAAAGTACCGCCGGAAGAGCTACGGGTATAGACGCCACGGCAAGCACCAGTGCGAAACGCACCGTTTCAAGTACAGTATCTCCTCGATGAATAAGTATGAAAGAAACAATAACTATCAATACTGTGGCAGCAACCATAAGAAACCGTCCGATGCCAAATATGGCTTTTTGGAAGTGACTTTCGGTCTCCTCAGCCGCACGGGAAACCAATGAAGCACTCTTACCGATATAGGTATTTAAACCAGTTCCCGTTACTCGCGCTACAGCATTTCCCATTTGAATCACAGAAGAGGCATATAGTGTATCTCCTATTCCTTTTACCACAGGTAGTGATTCTCCGGTAATGGTCGACTGATCTGTCTGTATTTCTTTTGTTTCAAGTATCTCGAGGTCAGCCGGTACAATGTCGCCAATGATTATCTTTACTATATCCCCCGGCACCAATTCGCTTGCCGGCATCGTTATGTATGCACCATCGCGCAACACAACAGCTTTGGGTGAGAGTGTATTTTTTAGTGCTGCAAGTGCTTTGTTCGCCTTGCTCTCCTGCAACACATCAACTCCCACATTAACTCCCAAAAGTACCGCTATAATGATAGCATCCCCTACGTGTCCTGAAAAAAGTGAAAGTACAAATGCTCCCTCTATCATTAGTGGAATAGGGGTAATAAATTTACGCAGTATGTGTATTAAAAAAGACTCGCCTGTTTCTTTAATCTCGTTTTTCCCAAACTTTTGCAACAGCGCTTTCGCCTCTGTGGTCGTGAGTCCTTGTATAGTGTTATTGAGAACGTTTTGGTTATTCATTCTTCCTATAATACCACTTTTTTAATCAGAAGTAGTGGGCATACTCACAGAATTTAAAATTATGTGTTTCTATTTTCGCCCAATAAGAAAAAGAACGACAAGTGAACCTATAAATATCGTACCAAATGTATATCCGACTTTTACAAACAAATCTTTTGCCACCTCAGTACTTACTGATCCCCAAACCGTTACTATAACAATAAAAACAGCTATAACTACAAAAGCCAACGCCAATACCTCACTTATCTTTTTTATTTTATTCATCATATATTAATTTTTATGCGTATTTACTTTATCTTATACACAATCGTTAAATTTGAAGTAATCGTATTTTCTCCCGTAGGGAGTTCTGCGGGCAGCGGTGTCACATCTTCGCTCTTTGCATATGCGCGAGCGGCGTACATTGGTACCGGTCGCCCATAGTTATTTTCTGAAAAGCTTTTTACTCCGATAACCTTCACTCCTAATTCTTTTGCCAGAGTGCGTGCCTTTTGTCGTGCATCATCTATCGCCTTGCTCCTTGCAGTATCTTGCAATGTATCTTTATCTTCTATCTCAAACCGCACCGATCCCACCGAATCAGCTCCCTTGCTTACCACCTCAGCCACCAATGTACCAGCCACATCTTTTTGTTTCGTTTTCACCTGTACTGTCTGCCTTCCTTCGTATCCTTGAGATATTCGTTTGCCATCCATCCATTCATATCGCGGAGCAATATTAAACGACAGCGTCTTTATATTTTTATCCTCTACTCCTTTTTGTTTAAGATACTCTGTTACTTTTTTCACACGCATTGCCATATCGTTTTGTATTTGTGTCTTATCGTTTCCCGTCTTTACCACAGAAAAGGTAAACACTGCGGTGTCCGGTGTTGCCTTCACTTCACCTTTGCCCGAGACGGTAATTTCGCCACTTTGTGTATTCAAATACACTGCGAAATACTCTCGCAATGTAACCATTGTCTGAGCGAATAGAAAAACAACCAAGCCCAACGCAACGAGCTTTATTAAAATTTTAAATTGAGAATCCTTAAATATATTTTCCATACCTATTATTATAGATTATGATTTTATCTTTGCCATTAAAAATAAAGTACATCCACACTCCTTTGCACAATAGAATTTAAATACTCCTTTCACTACCCCCTTCACTATCCTCTTCTTTGTTCAACCGCATTTTGATTATTTGTTTATATACTATCCCGCCGATGAGCTGACCAAAGAAAAAGGCAGTCACGCTCATGGCGATATTTACCAATGAAAAACTAAATCCAAGCGATATTCGCCCGATAATGATAAATACAACGGGAATATGTATGGCAAACATAATACCTTTGAAGTTGTGTCGGTGCTTTTCAAAAGCCCGCCAATACCCAAACGGCAGATTCATAACAAACACCCCAAAAACAAACCATATATATGACATATCGTTTATAATATCACACAACACCACCTATCCAATGAGCACATCATTGATGATCTCGTCCTCTTTACCACTCACTCCATCTCTACCCCCACTCCCCTTTATGATTGTTAGATTAAATAATGGGAATATGTATGCCCAAACTACTTAACAAAAAGTTGTACAACAAAACCGTAAAAGCGATGAGGAAGGTAAATATAATGAGTTGGTATTTATTTATGTGTTTACGGTATTTCTTTCGTTCTGTATGAGAAGAAATGTCCACCATTTCATCTCCGAAATATATTGAAAGCAGTGTACCCACGGCAGAGAGCACCAATATACCCCAAAACGGGTACGGGTCGGAGAGTATATGGTGAAATAGTTTAAGTAAAATAGTGCTGTTATATACCGCCGGCGTGTAAAAAAATGCGTATGCACTTACCCCTATCGCAATGACATACGCAAAAAGTTGCGTATACATCATTCTGATGCCTGTAATGATTCGCACAGGAAACGCTAACAGAAACCCTGCATCAGCTATCGGTGTTGAAAGTACAAAAAACGACCAAGTCATCAGTGTGACAAACATGCCCGCTCCCACCCCTATTTTGAGGGATAAGAAAAGTGAATACAAAACAAGAACCGATAACACTCCCAAGAATCTGATAAGAGAATGCTTCTTTGTCTCATGAGTAAGTAACTCAGATGCTTTCACCATTTTGCTCCTATCTATAGTAAACATACAACACCTACAGTATAACAAATATTACCAAGAAAAAGGGTCAGGATTTTTTGATATCTACGCCTCTCGCGCTACGGGGCACTTTTTGTCGGAGTATTCACAAATGACGCAACAATTTTTACTGTCTTTTGGCACCAAAATTGTCTCATGGCAGTGTTCGCATTCGTAGAATGCCAAACATTTATCTTCCGGTATTTCTATTTTTTGTTGATGCTCACATTTCGGACATTTAAGATTCGCTATTTTCATAGTATTCATAATATCACAAGCAAATCATATTCAAATCACATTGCACTTGTCCAACCCACCCATACACGCGCAAGCGTTGCTCCCTCGAAATGTTACTTTATGTTATAATACCCTTATGAGCAATTCTGAACTTATCAAGAAAATCGAGGGACTTCGTGAATCTCGTGTTCTTACATATATAACCAGTGATCGTCCAGGTCCTGTTGGTGCGAGAGTTGCACCTGACGTCATACCTCTATTCAGCAAACAACTCCGAGAAATCGTTTCCGATGGTAAGGTTCAAAAGATTGATCTTTTTTTATACAGCGCTGGTGGTGACACTATGGTTCCGTGGCGTTTGGTTTCAATGATTCGTGAACATTGTGACCAGTTCTCGGTGCTCGTACCGTACAAGGCGCACAGCGCCGCAACCATGATTGCACTCGGTGCCGACGAAATTGTTATGAGTAACCTTTCTGAGTTATCACCAATTGACCCCTCTACCGCAAATGTCTTCAATCCTTCTGATCCAAATAATCCGCAAAACAAAATTCCGATTTCTGTCGAAGACGTCGTCGCGTACTTTGATCTTGCAAAAAACAAATTTAGTATCAAGAGTGACGAAGACCTTACTAAGATTTTTATAAAATTTGTTGAAGCTAATCCGCAAATACATCCGCTTGCGCTCGGTAATGTAAATCGTACACACAATCTTATTCGCCTTATTGCTAAGCGTCTACTCAAGAACCATAACAGCCCCATAAAAGAGGACGAGATTGAAAAGATTGTCGGATACTTCACCGAGAAACTTTACAGCCATCAATACTTTATCGGTCGTCATGAAGCTCGCGAGGAACTCGGAGTAAAAACAGTTGTAAATGCTCCTGCTGAATTGGCGGAAGCAATGTCAGAATTGTATGACTCGTATCAGAGTGAGGTTGGGCTAGGAATTACAAACTGGAACCCCGAGCTCGAACTTGGCGAAATGAGTCAAAGCAAGAAATCCTACCCCGTAGCAATTATTGAAAGTAACAATGTAGCGAATAAATTTGAGGTTTCAATAGAGTTTCGGCGTCAACAAGTTATGGTGCAACAAGGACAGGCACAAGTTCCGCAGGAACAAGTTAGTTTTCGAGTTACAAAACAAGAATGGAAATAATATGGAAATTTTAAACAAACAATTGGGACTGTTTCTCAAGTTTCAGCTCGAGACATCGTTTGAATCTATTGCAAACAGTATTAGCTCCAACATTGCGATCACTGGACGTGAAATATTTCCAATACCGTCTTCTGCTCCTGCTGAGATACCACGACTTGTGATACGACTCGCAAACAGTGCGCGTGTACAGATCTCAAAAAATCGGGTGGACATATTTTTCACAGAAGAAAATATAGACAACATTATCGACGCTGTCCTCCCTGTGATTTTGGTAGGTGGGCAACTTATTGACCGTGTCGGTTATGTACAAAGATCACTAAAAGAAGCAGATATGTCGGCACTACGACAAATATTAAATGCAAACCTACAAACCTTGAATCCAAAGGAACTTAACCTGAGAGTGAACATTCTAAAAACTATCAGTGATTACGAATGCAACAGTATAGAATCTCTATCACTTGCATCTGGTACTAAGACAAATCCTGACGGGTCTTCTAGCGAAGTAACTGGAATTTTAGTTGAACGCGACATCAACACATTAAATGAAAATCGTGCACATCTGTCCTTTGACGCAAACGGATTGAAGGCAGTAGTCCCGCTGTTGCAGGCAGAGGCAAATACGGGAGTTTTAATTGAATATGACGATACAGATTAAAAAAATTTCTGATTCAGCAAATGATAGAACCGGAACACCCGAAAGTAGTTCTAGTGTTGATGATGCATCAGGAAAGAGCCGAGCTTTTATTACTGAGGCGTCAGCGATGAATCAAGCCCTCGGATTAAAAGTAAATGAACTTATTGATGAGGTGTATAAATTAGATAGCAAGGTTGATAAACAGGAGGATGAGCTAAAAAATCAATCAGCAAGAAATATTGAAATCATTGGTGTTTTTTCGGCAATTCTTGCATTGATTATTATTGATGTGAGCATAATAAAATCAGTTTCCAACTTCCTGACTGCAATATTGCTTATAGTGGCTTTGACCTGTTCTCTTTCAATATTTGCTCTGCTCATTCATTCATTTTTTGGATCAAGAAAAACTCGTGGAGTGGGTCCGTACTTTTGGATACCAACTAGCATACTCATATTGTTAGTGTTAATCGGACTTCTTAGTTATGGCTGGGAGAATAGATTTAATATCACTATTAGCAGTGATCAGAAGCAGATCCAAACTCAGACTAGTACAATTGATACTCTAGCGCCTACAAATCCCTAGCTGTCTTTCTGAAACACAAATAGATGTTCGTGCATTATCAGTAAAAAATTATTCTGCTTAGATTTTTCAACCCAAAAGCCTGTCGCTTTGCAGTTATATTGTCGCTTAATAATGTCCTCCTTGAGTTCAAAGCCAGCGTTTAGAAAACGATCCATAACGCGGTACGCAAGTGGCTGATACATTTTCTTGCGACGAGTGTCACCAATCAAAATAGCGCAAAACTTTCCAGGTTTGAGAACGCGGTGCAATTCCTTTGCGACTTTTTCCATTTCATTCGCGAATTCTTCAATTCCGTGGATATTTGAAAGATCCTCGTCAATTTCTCCCTCGCTGTACTTGATAATGTCGGCATATGGTGGATGAGTAAGAATAAAATCAATACTTTCATTTTCGGCTTTGCCAAGGTCACGTGCGTCACGCTTCGCGACTTTTTGCCATGCTTTATTTTCAACATCAAACTTCAGACTTTCTTTTGTTCGTTCTAGTGCAACATCGTTCACATCAGAACAAATGATATTACGATTGAGTATTTTTGCTTCGATTGCTGTTGTTCCACCACCAATCATTGGATCGAGCAAAACGTCGCCCTCGTTTGAGTAGCGGAGTATAAGGTTGCGAACAACTTCTGGTGCCCAATTTCCGCGCCAATCTGATTTATGCGTTGCCCAATTCCCACGACGAGGAAATGCCCATACCGTTGTGCATTCAAGATCAAATTCTTCGGGATGTAATTTCATTTCCTTTGCCATTGTGTTTACCAAGTTAGTTCCTCCAAAACACCATCTTCAAGCATGTTGAGATTAAAGACTTGTCCGTTGTTGTGATCAAAGGTTTCTTCAAGTGGACGTTTGGTTGTCTGCCAACCGAGTCCGTCGGTGATCCAAACAAAATCAATGTCTTGTTTTGTTAGTTCGTCGTACAAACTGCGGAATTCGCCACAAACTGCCTTTAGTTTTGAACCGCCACCATTGTAGAAG
>JALWTP010000032.1 GCA_027082835.1 Candidatus Kaiserbacteria bacterium | reverse complement strand
GATTTATTAAGCATGAAGGAAGCTACTTTCTTAAGTACTTCCCTGTATTCTATTAAGTAATTATAATTCCTCCACATTTCCTTGATGCTCCGAGTTTGTTCATTGATAAATTTAGCTTTTTCCTCACATTGCTTCTCTATTTGATCGAAAATTCCATATTTACTTGTATTTAATTCTTTCCTCAAAGCTTCTTTTTTTTGTAATCGTTCTTTGTTAAAGTCATCAATTTTTTGTCGTTTTTCTTTAGAGAATTCCTCTCTTTTCTTCATGAGGTGTGACTTTTCTTCATGATTAAGTCGAGTATTCTTAAGTTCTCGTAATTTCAAAAGTCGCTCTTTTTCTTTATTCCTTCTTTCCTGTACGGCTTCACGAAATGCTTGTTGGTCTTCTTGGTGAATTTGAAGACGGGTGCGCAAGTTTGTCACAGGGAATTGTTTGTGGTCGCCCTTAAACTTAAATTCGGGTGTGCCTGTTTGTTCGGCATCAAATTTCTCTTGCGCAAGAGATACTTGCAGTCCGAGAAGTAGAAAGAGGGCAATGGCCGATGCGGTAATTGCGACTCTCGCACTTTTTGTATTTGTAATAGTCATAATGTGTTTATATTTATATTAAGTAATGTAATAATGAATAAAAGCAAACACTCTCATTCAGTATTAATAATATCACTATATATACACATTGAAAGTGGGATGTGGGGGAATGTATTTATAGTGTAAGAGATGGCAGAATCTGTTTTTTTCGAGATACAATCCCTTTCAATACTTCGGTATCATCAGACGCTTGTACGCCAAACGAAGAGGAAATAACCTTTTTCGTTAAATCGTTGTAAGTGAGCACCGTTGCTTCTTCGTTAAGGATGTCTATAACAAACAAAAGTACCTCATCTACATCGTTTTCTTCTGCGATGAGTTCTTGTATGGCCGAAATTAATCCCTCTTTTCGCTCTAATACTTTTTGTGGAGTGGTTGTTTCAAGTACCGATATGCGGAAGTTGGTTCCGCCGATGTCGTATTTTTTGCTATCCAATCGTACGAGTCCGATATCGGTAAAGTCGGATATGTCTGACTTTGCTTCAAACATCTCCATTGCATATGCATGAAGGTCTATACTGAGCTTTTGTGCCAGTTTCTCTGCCACTTCTTTGTCGTGTGGAGTGGTAGTGGGTGAGCGAAACTCAAGTGTATCCGACAAAATGCACGACAATATAAGTCCCGCTATATTCTCGGGAAGGGTTTCTACCTTGTCTCCCATCAAGTCGTAGAGTAGTGTAGCGGTACATGCCATAGGACGCATAGTAATGTCTACCGGAGCGTTCGTGGAGAGTCCTCCCACTAACTTGTGATGGTCTATAAGCTGTACTATCTGTGTGTCGGCGATGGTTTCGGGCAATTCTTGAGGGTTGTTAGTGTCTACTATAACGACTGAATCGTTTGCTGAAAGTGTTTCAAGTGTCTCTGGAGTATCAACTTTCCATTTGTTTAAGACGAAACTGGTTTCAGAGTTTAGTTCTCCCAATATAAATGGTTGTGCGTCTTTGCTTGTGTGTTCGTTAAGGTACCAACTCCATATAATCGCTGAGCAGGTTGCATCGGTGTCGGGTGATTTGTGTCCAAAAACTTTTATCATAGTGTTCTTTTTATACTTTTATGGCTATAAGAGTGCCACTTGTGTGTGTAATGTGCAAGTAGGTGTATGAAAACACGCCGTTTTGCACTTTAGTGCAAAACGGCGTGTTTTCTTTAGCTTAAAAGAGAGGTTACTATATTTTTTACTCCTCCTTTTCCTCCATTTCTTCCTCTGCTGGTTCTTCGGTTTTGTCTTGAGGTTCGTCATCATCATTAGCTGACCCTTCCTCTTCCGTAGAGTCTTCTTCTGAGGTTTCTGTTTCTGTATCTTCCGTATTTTCTACGACAGTTTCCTCATCAGAAGAAGTGTCAGCGGTAGCGTCTTCTGCACTTTCCTGTGTTCTTTCTTCTTCATTAGATTGAGATTCTGTAGATTCTGCGTCTTCATTTTCTACCAATACTTCTTCTGCTTCCTTTGGTGTTTCTTCAGACATTTCCACATCGCCGTTTTCTTCGGCGGTTGCAAGCTCTTCACCGTGAGCCGATGCAATGTCTATGCCCCAGCCGGTGAGCTTTGCTGCGAGGCGTACATTTTGGCCACCACGACCGATAGCCAGTGACTGTTGGTCTTCGGTTACTTCAACGAGTGCGCGATGTTCTTCCTCATTTATCTCCACATTCATTATCTCAGCAGGCGAAAGTGCGCTTTCTATAAACTCTTTGGTGTCTTCAGACCACTCTATAACATCTATCTTTTCACCACCGAGCTCTGAGGTAACGGTAGAAACACGCACTCCGCGCTGTCCTACAAGTGCACCTACTGGGTCTATGTGGTCGTCATTGGTGATAACCGCCATTTTTGATCGAGAGCCGGCTTCGCGAGCAACCGCTTTTACTTCAATAGTTCCCGCAGAGAGCTCTGGTGACTCTATTTCAAACAGTTTCACCAAGAATTGCGGATTTGAGCGAGATAGTTTCAAGAAAGTACCACGAGGGCTTTCGTCCACCTTGTACAAAAGGGCGCGAATACGCTCACCTTGTCGGTACCGCTCACCGGGGATTTGTTCTTCGTAAGGAAGTATCGCAGTGGTGCGGCCAAGGTCTACGAATAGATTGCCTCGCTCGAATCGTTGTACATGTCCTGAAACCACTTCTCCTTCTCTCTCGCCGTATTCTTCAAGAATAGAAACTTTTTCAGCTTCTCGAATCTTTTGCATAATAACCTGCTTTGCTGTCTGTGATGCAATACGACCGAAGTCTTCTTGTGCTTCCAGAGGGAACTCTATCTCATCATCAAGGTCAACATCTTTTTTAATGCGGCGAGCATCGTCTATCATTATGTGGTGTTCGGGATTGAAGCGTATGCGCTCATCAGTATCGTCAACGGGAGTGTGTTCTGCGTCTTCTGAATCGTCTACTACTTTTACCACCGAGTCGTCAACGACAATTTTGATTTGTTGAAACTCCACATCGCCCATATCCATATTGAAATGCGCACGAATAATCTGTCCTTTCTTACCGTACTCTTTCTTATATGCGGCAGCGAGTGCCATCTCTATGGCACTGATCACCTTTTCACGAGGTATTCCTCGATCCTCTTCAAGTTCGGCAAGAACCGAATTGATAACTTTTAGATCAAATAAACTCATATTTTTATACTGTTATTATTTTTTAATAAAAAATCCCGGCAAAACCGGAATAGCATTACTATCTAACTGTGTGGAGACGAGTATACCCTCTTTTATGTAGGGTGTCAAACTTTTGTTGGAGCATCAAGCGAAATAATAATCAAAACTCTCAAACCTTTCTCTTGTTGCACTCAAAAAAATTTCACAAAATTGCCTAAGGTCCTTTTGATTTCTTTCTAAAAGGGTATTTTTATAAACCCTAAGTGAATAGA
>JALWTP010000031.1 GCA_027082835.1 Candidatus Kaiserbacteria bacterium | reverse complement strand
AAGTTATACCACTTCTTATACACATCAAATACGAACACTTATTCACATATTTTTTCACTAATTGTGAATAAGTGTTCGTATTTGATTTAATTCTTGATCCAACAACATATCTTCCTTAACTTCATTTTTAATCTTCTCACATGAGTGAATAACAGTTGTATGATCACGACCTCCTATTTTCTCCCCTATGCTTGGATACGACACACCAAAATCCTCTCGTAAAATATACATAATAACCTGTCTTGGGCGCACAATTTCTTTCTTTCGTGTTTTTTTATAAATATTTTCCGCATCTATATCATAAAAATCAGCGATTTTTTTAACAACCTCAGGAACGGAAATATTTTTGTTTGGTTTTGTTGAGTTTTTAACTACATTATGTACTTCTTGAGCACTCAACTCTTTCCCTTTTAATTGTGTTTTACACATTAATGTGTTCAAAAGACCTTCAAGCTCTCGTATATTACCCGGAACCTCTTTTGATATATATTCTATAATCTCATCATTTATATTAAAACCATTTTGTTGCGCTTTTTCTTTAAGTATTTCCACACGAGATTCAACATCAGGATTTGGTATCTCAGCAACCATACCAGAACTAAATCTACCTTTAAGTCTCTCTTCAAGACCAAGTAGATTATTTGGATGTTTGTCCGAAGAAAATACTATTTGTTTATTGTTGTCATACAATGCATTAAATAGATGAAACAACTCTTCTTGCGTTCGTTCTTTATCTGCAATAAATTGAATATCATCCATTATTAAAACATCATACTGGCGATACTTATCTTTAAAATTATTTCCCTTTCCTGATTTAACTGCATTTATATAATCAACAGTAAATCGCTCAGAAGTAACATAAAACACCTTTCTGTTTGAGTTTGTTTTCTTTAAGTAGTTTCCAATAGCTTGTATAAGATGTGTTTTTCCATGACCGGTTCCTCCATAGATAAACAATGGGTTATAAGCAATTCCCGGATTTTGTATCACCGCTTGTGCTGCAGCGTGAGCCAGTTGATTAAAAGGTCCAACCACAAAAGTATCAAAAGTATACCGCGGATTTAGATTATCCCTTTTGTCAATAAACATTTCTTGTAAGTTTAATTGATTTTTATTTTGGGAGTTTATGGTACTTCTTGATTCGTTTGATACTCTTCTTGGTATATTTTTACTTATTGTATATTCAACAGATCGTATAGAATCATCAAAACTACGAAGAGATTTTAAAATAAAAGTATGATGTTTTTCACTCAACCAATCTTTAACTATTTTGTTTGGGACTCCTATATACACCACCCCATTATCTTGTTTTAGTATTGCTGTATCTTTAAACCAAGTACGAAAACCAGCTTCAGAAATATTCATTTCAATACTGATCAATGTGTTCTGCCATAGTTCTTGGTTACTCAACATACGCAATTTAGTGAGTGCATTATATACAAGTTTTCCACAGTTTGGAAATTCATAAAAAATTCATTTTTTTGTTAATAACCTGTGCATAACAAAAACACAAAAATAAAAATTATTTATAAAGTACATTTTTCTGTGGGTATGATGGGGTAAATACCAAAAGAATGTCCTTTAGATAAGAAATTATTAAAATTAACCTGTGTATAACAAAAACTAGTAATCCACATATAAAAAATAAAAAAATAACACAGATTATGTCAACAATCACAATAATAGATAAAAAAACAACTAACTATTGCTTTTTATAATTTAATCCGTACTATAGTGTTCTATGTCTACAAAAAGAACATATCAACCAAAAAAGAAAAAGCGTCAAAGAAAACACGGATTTCTTGCTCGTGCTGCCACAGCAGCGGGAAGACGAGTATTGCGATCCCGAAGACGACGAGGACGAAGTCAATTAGTAGTTGAAAAAAAGATATAAAAACCTTCCCTCTCGGAAGGTTTTTATATTTGTAACTTTTCTATATAGTGTATTTATATGCTTAAAAAGAAAAACAAACTAAACAGCAGTGAAATAAAAACATTTAAACAATCGGAAGGGTTATTAAGTAGTGATATTCTTTCTGTTAAAATCTCAAACACTTTACATAAAGAAACAAAATACACCGTTATTGTATCCAAAAAAATATCTAAGAAAGCTGTTGTACGAAATAAAATAAAACGCAGAGTATACAATGCTTTAAAAAATATACCCATCAAAACAAATGTTGCTATGATGGTATATACAAAAAAACAAATTGTAGACACTCCATATAAGAGTATAGAAAATACTCTGAAAGAATTGTTAGAAAAATACATCTAACTATAGAGAATATAAAATCACCGTGACAAGTAGTACTCCTTACTGTTGTGTGATAGTATTTTTCAATAATGTTTTCAACTTTTATTTACAACCCGCTCTATAATGCACTAATACTTTTGCTACATGTGGTGCCGTATGCCGATCTGGGTATTGCTGTAATATTACTTACTATATTTATTAAATTGGCACTTCTCCCTCTTGCTTATAAAGCAATATATACACAGCAAGCAATGAAAAAAGTAGCACCGGAGTTGGAAGAAATCAAAAAAGAATATGCGAAGGACAGAAACCAACAAGCTATTAAAACAATGGAGCTATATAAAAAATACAATATACGCCCATTCTCCAGCGCACTGGTTATGTTTATACAATTACCGATTGTTATAGGTTTGTATTGGGTGTTTTCTCGCGGAGGTCTGCCGGAGATAAACACAGATATTTTGTATTCATTTGTACACATTCCCCAAACGCTTAATATGCACTTCCTTTGGGTACAAGACATAAGCGGGAGAAGTATAATTCTCGCGGTATTGGTGGGAGTAACACAGTTTATTCAAATATGGTATACCCTACCAAAACCAAAGCCGAAAGGAGAGAATCCTACAATTAAAGATGATTTGGCACATAGTTTTCATCTACAAATGAAGTATCTTATGCCCGTCTTTATTGGTGGTGTGGCATATAGCATCTCAGCCGCGATATCACTCTACTTAGTAACCAGCAATATTTTTGCTATAGTACAAGAGATACTGGTGCGAAAAAAAGGCATCAGGGAGCCAATTGAATATGGAACACAAACAGATTAAACAATTTATAGAAGAGCTACTCACAAAACTTTCAGTAAACTATGAAAGTGTTGAGATTGATGATGGAAGCACACAACTCATTTTTCAGATTCAAACTCCCGAGAGTGCTCGACTTATAGGAAATCGTGGCGATACTGTAAGAGCACTGAACCACATTGTAAAAAAAGCATTTGAATCCAAAGACACTCCCCCACACTTTCTGGTAGATGTGAACGGATATAGAAAAGGAAAAATACAAACCCTTGAAAACACCGCAAAACTACTTGCTGACCGCGCACGCTCGTTAAAATATGAAGTAGAAATGTCACCAATGAGTTCGTACGAGCGTATGGTAGTACACTCAGCTCTTGCGCAGCAGCCAAACATAAAAACAGAATCTCGCGGCGAAGGCCGCGAGAGACGAGTGGTCATTTGTTTTGTGGAGTAATAAGTACTAATTACGGATTCGGATTTAGTGGCACGGTGCGACATACCCAATTATGTACCTGCCCACCGTTGCCAGGTACAAACTTACCTTGTTGTCTACTGGATACATCAACAAATTGAAGTGTGGTCGTAGCTGTAGATTTTTCTTTACATTGTTGTCTCCATTTAGCCACTAATGCGTCTTTTTCATTTTGTTTTTCAAGTTTGTCTAATTTACTCATGTCATACTGATCAACAACTTTATATTTTTTTAATGCTGAATCTGCGCGCACCACCTCACTGAGTATGTTTTGTTGCATATCTCCGATGGTAACATTTTTACCGCATAAGACAGAATTATTAACTTGTTTTACCATTGTTCCCCCACCTTTTGTGCATGCAGAAACAATAGTAGAACAAGATACAGTTTCCGAACCACATTTGGTTGTAGTAACTTTTTTATCAATAACCACATCTTTCATAGGGTCTTTTTTATCTGTTTTAGGTTCTTGGGGAGAAGGTGGTGGAGGTGTGTAGTCTGGTAGAGGCCCATTAAGCTTTGCCTCTTTAAGTTTAAATTGCAGGTTTAGAATATCCGGATTTATCTGATTAAAAAATATAGCAATACCCAAAAGCATTAATAGACCCAATACTGATTGTTGTATGCGTTCCTTTCCATCTTTTATAGTTGATGATGCCTCAGAGACCATATACTGTGCGCCGGCAACCGCTATATTTATCACAGCAAGAGTCGCTCCCAAGAAAAGTGCAATATTAAAAAGTCTGTTAAACAATGCAGCGAGATCAGTATAATTACCTTTAAATATGCTGCCGAGTGCCAAAAGGGTCACCTGCTTTCCCTCTTTGGCTCCAAGTGCAACTAATGGCAGGAAAAGTATACTAAACAAAGCAATGTGTATAGACAATCTTCGCATAGTGTTATTGTACCGTATTTGCAGTAGTTGTGGCAGTTTGCTTTTCGGGTTTTGAGAGGATAATCATCCAAAGAGACTTATTAAAGTTGTCAGTAAACAAAAGAGTCGTCTCTGTATCATCTATTTGTAAGTTGGTCATATCAAGCGCGTTTCTTTGTGTGGATGTTAAAGGTGCAACTTTTTCCAGAAGAGATTTTTCTAAGTTAATTTTCCATAGTGAGTCGCTAAAGTGTATTACCCCTTGTTTCCAACTGTCGGGGTACTCCCCTTTTGGAAAGGTGTTTGGTACAGCGCAGTATATTTTTGCACTGTCGTGTGTCCACACACATTTATCTACAAAAGAATTAAGTAGCAATTTTTGTGTGGTATGTGTAGATAAGTCTAATACTGCAAGTACCGGTTTATTATTTTGAATAGTATCAAATAACACTTTTTTCCCATCAGGAGATATCTTTGTCTCCAAGCCAGTCTTTTGCTTTAACACAACTTCATTTGTACCCGTATTTGAGTTTATGACATACGCCGTAGATACAGTAGTGTTTGAGGGAGCTTGTGTGAGTATAATGTGAGTACCTGCAAAACTCAGTAACCAATTTTTCAAATGAGAAGAGAAAAGTACTTTGTTAGATGTTCCATTAGTATTACTTATAACAACATAAGAACCATTGTCTGTTTTTTGTACAAATGCGAGTTTATTTTCATCTTTGTTATAAACAATTGGATAAGCATTAATTGGTAAAAATACCTCAGATGTATCTCCTATTTTACTATATGATGTGAGAATATTATTCTTCTCATCAAGAGTCTGTCTCAACACCGCATCATTATTGTCTACAAGTTGTGCCTTATATGTGCTCGGTATAGTGACCTGTTCAACCCTATCTGTTTTTTTGGTAGGGATAGTGTATTCAAAAACATCTCCGGTAGATCTTTCAACAAAGCGTATGGTACTGGTTCCCATTTGTGTATATCCTGCGGTCGGAAGACTATATACTTGTACAAATTGAGGCTCAAATTGTTGTGAGCTTTCTTTCTTTTTATGTAGAGTGTCGGTAACACGCTGCGTAATTGTTTTTATGGCATTACCAAAGATACCAATATTTTTAGTGTCGCCGTATCCTATGGTGTCTTTTTGTTTGTTAAGCGATTGTTGTTGTTTGCCAATAAATATAGACCACCCTATTAGACCGCTGACAAGTAATACCAGTATTATCGATAATATAATGTAAATGTTTTTTGTTTTCATATTGTTATAGAACTACATACCAAAAAATGATCCACGAGGGCTACCCTCAAAACTTAAATTAAATATACCCTCCCCTGTTTGAAGAATATTTTTCAAATGGCTGACCATCAAACGAATTGTCATAGACGCTTTTTGTTGTGATTTAAATGATATGGAAATACGCGACGGGGTTCCTTGATTCCCATACACCGGTGCATTATTTACCAGCCATTGGTATTCAACATCTTTACTATTTGGTGTTTGAGCAGTCATATAATACGGCTCTGCTTGTACCTGCAAAAGTCTCGTAGCCGGTATTGTTTCGTTTATACCAACAGGATTATAATACTCTACCCCAAGAAGGGGGTCATACTGATAGAGACGAATCACTGGGTCTTTAGTGTCTATAAGTACAGCCGAATGAGCCTTCAATGAGTTGCTTGGAGTCGATACGGATACTTCGTATACCGCTGAGCGCAAGAATGAAGGACCTTTTATAGTGAGTGTCTGTTTTCCTATACCTGAATAATCAGAAAGTTCCGTTCCATTTTTCTTCCATAGATACACTAGCTTCGTTGGATCCACAACAGTACCATTTGGTTGTTTGAATAACGGACGAGCTTCAAGACGCACCAAACTACCAACGGTGTATAGTGGTTTTCCGGTATAAAATGGTGGTGTATAGGTATCTCCTTCCCATAGTAATGTCACTTCGGCAGGCGTGAAAGTAACTTTTTTAGAAATTACTTCGCCCGAAGGTTCGGTAATGATTACGGTAAGGTTTTGTTCTTTGCCAAGAGTATCAACGGTAAAAGTAAAAGATTTATTATTTACGGAGGTATTTTTCGTACCATTGTATATCCACTGTATTTTAGATCGAGTGAGCGGAATACCTATTGTTGAAAGTTTTGCCGTTACTATATCTCCCGGTTGTGGATTTGTAGGAGTCATACTAATGTCTATTTGCTTAAAAGGCGTCGCAATAGCTGCTGTTGTTACGGTGGGAATAAAAAGCATCACACAGAGAGTTGTAAATAACCATTTGTACATAGATGTATTATACCCTGTTTCGGCGATTTGGTTTCAGTCGAGGGGTTGATAGACTCTTTTCGTATTTTTGTAGCTGTTTTTTGTTATATTCCTTGTCTTCGTCGCGTGTTGTTTTAATGGTTACAATAACACCAACGGTAAAAAGAGGTAGCATTCCTATAAAAGGTATAAAATCAAGGATATAAAAGCTAAAACGGATAACAAATTTTTTCATTTTGTCGCCAAAAGTTATCCTAAGCATTTTGTACCATACCCAAAATATCATAAAAGATAAAAGTCCAATAAAGCTGCCAATAATACCTCCTATAAACGGTATGAGTCCAAAAAGAAATTGGAAAGTATCTATCAGTATTGCTATAGAAACCAAAGCGGTTGCATTAAAATTATTTATACGGTTTCTTTTTCTAGGCATAGAACTTATTGGTCACCATTGAGTGGTACTTGTGAGGCTGATGGTGTTTGTGTTTCAGATTGTGATTGGGCGAGGTCCTGTTTCGCTTTTTTGATTGCAAGTATTTGCGATGGATCGGAAGTTATAATCTGGTCTTCGGTATAACTCGCAATAACCTTTATCGCGACATGTTTTAATCCTGCAAAGAATATCCCCTCCCCTACATCAGACTCCAGCAAGAGGTATTTTTCCTCATCGGATAGCTTAAAGGTGTCTTGAATGAGGTCTATTGAAGTCGGAGACTGTCTCAAAAGTATCTGGATAGAAGAGTT
Source organism: Candidatus Kaiserbacteria bacterium (assembly GCA_027082835.1). GTDB lineage: Bacteria > Patescibacteriota > Minisyncoccia > Phycocordibacterales > UBA2100 > UBA2100. The sequence continues at coordinate 6,248 of JALWTP010000031.1, read as the reverse complement.
GGTGATCATCGCTTTTCCGTATGGAGAACCAAGGAAGTCTGCGACATCCTGTGTTATGGTTGCGAGTCCCAAGAAGTATTTTCGTCCTCTCTTGGCAATACCAAATAAGAATGACGCAGTGTCCTCTGATTTCATCATCCACCACGCCTCATCAATGATAAGGAGGCGTTTACGCAAGTCTTTTCGCACTATGTTCCAAATGTGGTGCATAATCAAGTACATAGCTACAGGCTTCAGTTCGTCTTCCATATCGCGCACACTAAAGACGATAAAGCGTTTGTTCATATCTATATTGGTTGGGCGGTTGATAAAGCCGGACCATGTGCCATGAGTATACTTTGAAATCCTCTGTACTAAAGAATCAGACCCTTCCATACCCGATAGAACAAGCTCAAAGTCGGACAAAAGTGGTGGTTCTATGTTGGTAAAGTTTGAATTGGCAGTGATATCTTTAAGGGCGTATGTTTCAGTGATTGCTCTGTCTATAATAGCGTCTTCTTCAGGAGTAAGGCCACCAAGCATAATTCTAAATAACCCGACAAGCGTAATGATGTTGTTTCGCAGAACATCGGCAGGGCTTTCGTCATCTCGCGGAACAGGCAAGTCAAACGGATTGATATGGTGCTCTGATGAGAGGGCGATGTTGAAGTGGCGTCCTCCGGTGGTCTCTGCAAGGTACTCATACTCTCTCTCGGGGTCAATAACGATAACATCGGTATCAAACATCAGCGACCGTACAATTTCCAGTTTTGTCATATATGATTTTCCTGCACCAGATTTTGCAAAGACAACAGAGTTGTAGTTTTCAAGTGAGAATCTATCAAACAAAACCAAACTGGAGTTGTGTCTGTTTATGCCATAGAGTATTCCCCTGTCTGAAGTGAGGTCAAATGATATAAAAGGAAAAATACTGGAAAGCGGTGATGAATTAAGGTTGGAGTGGACGGAAAGCTCGTCTTTTGCGATAGGAAGTACACTTTTAAATCCGGGTTCCTGTTGGAATAGTGCTGGCTTTAAGTAGACGAGACGCGCTTCAAGGATTGAGCGTATTTCAGACTCGGCTTTATCTATTTCATCAGTGGTGTCGCCATAGAGGGTTATATAGAGTCCAACTTTAAACATTTTTTCTTGTGCTTGTTGTAGTTGGTCGCGAAGGTATTCAAGGTCAGAGTATGCAGTATCAAGGACAGGGTCGCGCACAAGGCCTTTTTCTTCTCGTATAGCTATCTGACTTTCCACTTCTGCCACTTTCTTTTGGTATTTTCGTAGGATTGTGGTGGTATCAACAGGGTGTACAAAAATAGAGACATCAAAGACTTTATCAAGGTTTACTATAGGAGAAAACCATCCTGTAGAGAGAAAACGAGGATATGAAATAACAAAAAATGTTCGCGCCACCTTTTCTCCCAAATTAAGTTCTCTCGGGGTTATTTGGAGTGCAGAAGGGGCGATAACATCTTGCAATTCAAGTACTCCCTGTTGGTATATTTCTTCAGGCAACACTGAAACAGGCTCCAACTCTTTTTGATCTTTATTTTTCTTTTTCAATATATCAAATATAGACATAACTATTTGGTTTGTTGGCTAAACTGTGCAGGTGCGTCTTGTTCTCCGGGGTTAAAGATTTTATACAAGAGTTCAATCGTTTCTTCTGTGTCTAATTGTACTGTGCGAATACCCGCGGACATTAATCCTTGTTGCACAATAGATATTCTTTGTTCTAACTGTGATATGTTTTCTTCAAATACATTTTTATTGGTACTGTTTTTCTTTGAGGTGGTAGTCTTACTCCATGGCAGTTTAGGTAAAGCACTTTTGTTCAGATTAACTAATGCAGGCGAATATGGCACAACAACAAAAAAGTGTTTGGTCATTATATTTGCTCCTTCAACAAAGTTTTTAATGAATTCAATGTACTCGCGTATCTGTATACGCATAAGGTCGTCAAGAGTTTTTTTATACTCCGCTTCAAGTGTCTCTATATAAGGGCGTATGTCCAAAGCTCTTGATTCTATGTGTATTTGCACTGCAAAATCCAGAGAATTGAAAAAGTTTTGGAATGCTAAAATAAAAGCGTTTTGTTCGTCTTCACTTTTTAATGCAAAGTTGACCGATGATGCCATAAGAATAGAGCGAAGACCTCCATCTTTTAAGAGTACTATACCGTCTCGTACTTCTTTTACCGGAACGAATTCTTGTGATGTTGCTTTGGAAGTAGGCATATACACTATTGTACCTGATTTTGCTCTTCCTTTTGTAATCGCTCGTTGATATCTAAGCTCCACGCAAGATTGGTAAGTTTGTTATTGGTAAGTGTGGGTAATGATGGTTGTTGAGGAGCTTGCTCATTTTTAGCAATGGTCTTGGTCTTTTTCTTTTGGGCGCTCCATAGGTATAGTTTACTGTGTATAAAATACATAAACGCCGCTTCTATGATGTAGATAAGTGGTTTTTTATTTACTTTTACAAAAGCAAGAGAAAAAGAGAATCCTCCAATAAGAAGCATAAATGGTAGAGCGAGTAAAAATGGCAATGCACGCCACAGTAGGAATGCTATTCCCCCACCTCCCGCGATGTAGACGAACTGTTTTAGCGTAAGTGGACCAAAGATTTTGTCTTCTACATCTATAAATTGTGGTACTTGGTACTGCATAGCTATATATATTTTAGCATTATTCTACAGGTTCTCTATATGGATCTTCATTAACCTCCCTGCGAGAAGAACTAGACTCCCCCGCCTTATATACTGTTGTGTCTATTGGAGATTTTTTGGTAGTAGTTCCACTGGCTTGGTTGTTAGGCTGAGACGGCTTTCTTTCTTCTGTATTTTTTTGCAGTGCTTTGTGAATAGGCGCAAATACTTCCCTTGCGATGTCTGCAACCAGTTTCTTAGCAAGGGGAAGGTCTATATGTATCTCTTTTGCTATATTTTGCGCCATATCTTTTGGATTGTGTATGTCCAAAAGGGTGAGCATAATTTCATTTTCAAGTGGTATCCATTGATCAAGATGCAATTGATACTTTTTAGAGAGTGCTTGCAAGGAATGTTCCATATCACTTTCCATAATAACCGTCTGCACCGACTCAGGAAGTTCAGCAAACTTTTCTTGAATTATTTTTTCATCTATCATAAGAATGCTTTTACTATTTAATAGTATCGTGAAGGACATTTAGCTGTCTTTGTGTATTTGCATCAATTTCAGTATTTTGTGGATTTGTTGATTGACCAGAAGAGGAAGAGTTTGATGTGTTTCCTCCGGAAGATTGACTTCTTTGCAGTGCTTGTAGTGCTTGCAGTACTTCCGTCTGTGCCTTTCTTGCCTCTTTCCTTTCCGTTTGTTCCCTCTTTTCTTTTGCTTTTTTAGCTTCTTCTTCTTTCTCCTTTCGGACCAGTGCATCAAAACGATTTTCCGTGCTATATCGACCAGTTCGTTCTTGTTCTTCGACACTTCCTTGAGGGTTGCCCACTATCAGATCTTTTACACGACGCACTCCACGGCGTAGACCTTTTTCGGTCCTCTCATTTTGTCTAGCAAAATTCGCATTTTGCGCCTGCGCACGTGATGCCTCATTAGAGGTGGTGTTCTCTGGAGGTGTCTGTCCAGGGATTTGTTCCCTTGGAATTGGTGTTGATTCCACTGGTGCAGAATTTTGTGGAGGTGTTGTAGTTTGTGGTGTTGTGGCAGTAGGAAGCCCTTTTTGACTTTGCTTTTGAGCTTTATATGCATCTAATGCAATTTTTTGCTCATGCTCTACCTTTTCATTGAAGTTTTTAATAGGCTTTCCCAAATTAATACCTTGTTTATTAAGTGTGTCTTGAGCGAATTTTGTGTTCCGTACATCAAAGGTTGAATTAGCCAACTTGTTTCCTGCAGCAATTTTCGCTCGTGCGATTGTGCGAGTGAAGGGGTTTCTACTAGCTGCTTGTTGTCGAGTTTTGGTATTTTCAGCCATATTTTTACCTCTATTGCCTAAAAGACTCCTACCAAGAACAGCGGCTCCACCAATGCTCGTTGATGTGATAGGTCGCAATGCTAAACTGGCTGCCCTATTGGATCCTTTAAGAGATAGTTCATTAGCAATTTTTGTTGATCCATAAAAGAGACCAATTACGATTATAGCTGTAAAGATTCCAGACCATGCTCCATCCCTATGTAGAATATCCAAAAGAGATGATGACGTTACACCGGTAGGACCATTTGTGGCAGTTATTATTTGCACACTCGCCCATATTAAAAGCATAAAAACCGGAGCAAAAATCGCATTCTTTAATAATGCCATCCACCATTTTCCGTAGAAATGTTGCATACCTGGGATTATTTGAGATGCAAATGCTGGGGCTGATAGAAGCATAAGAAATATAAATGAGAGCATACGCGATATCATCAATACCATCCCATATAAAAGGACCATAGAAAGAGCAAGGAAAAGAAAGACACTTATAAAAGTAAGTATGACCACAGCAGCCAAATCTTTTGTATATCCGTTTAATCCAAATGCAATGTCGTATATTCCCCAAGATCCAGAGGTTTGTATACCGGTACTTTTTAATACTGCTCCCGCTATTGTGGAGTTACCCGCATGATTCAGCGCACTATAAAAGTTCATCGCAAGAAGGTTGGATATATCTATGATTACCTTGGTGAAGAAGAGGCTGAAGTTTATAAAAAAAGCTACAAGCACCACCTTTCCTCCTAATTGTTTTAAGCCGTATTTGTCACTTCCTAAAATGACATTAAATGAAAGAAAGACAAACATTGATATCAGAATAATGTTGGCAATGTCACGGAAGGCACCCCATGTGTTTTTAACACCTGTTGCAAATATAGTGTTGTAATTGATACCAAAATCAACAATAGAAAATTTAATTGCCTTGTCAAACCCATACCCTATTACGGCCGTTAATTTGCCGAATATAAATATTATGTAATACAAAACAGTAACAAAACCATATTTTACGATATCAACAAACCACCCAGTAGAGAGTACATTATGTGTAACATATGTATCTGTCTCTCCAGCATATGTTATAGATGGAGATAATAAATATAAGAGCGCAAATACTACCAAAAGCACGCCAGATAAGATGAGTACTCGGCGTGTTTTTGTATTTATTTGTGATGTAAAACCACTATTCATATCTAATTTGCTTTGTAGTTGACCCAATTATCGGGTTGACACCAACCACCTTCCCACTGCTTCTTCGTGGTATCTAACAAATTAGTAGTCAATGTTTTCGTTTGGTCCGCTTGAGCAAGTGCATTTCGTACATCGCTTGAAGTGTGAAGAACACCATTAACAACTAATTGATCTATTTGCGTTAGAATTGCCTTTTTCCCTGATGTGGTAAGCGCATTAGATAAACTTGTCTTTAAAAGATCAAGTGCAGCCAATGCCTTTGACGACTTGGCAACATCAGTATGTATTTGCATCTCGTTTGGAGTAATATTTGTTGCGATCACCGTACTTGAATGATCGGTATTTTGTGTAAGTGTTACCGATTCGTTAATACCACCTGCCGAAGCTGAGATGGTTATATTGGGTAGGTCAGTTGGAAGTGTGAGCGCCCCCTGCGCGTCTTTGGTAATAGTTGCAACCACGGTGTGTGTGCCCGATCTATTTTTAAACTTTTCAGTCTCCGTTACGGTTGTTGTTCCGGCTGCAAGCGTTGATATGTCAATTGGTACTGTTTTCCAAAGCGAAGATGTACTATCGGGTGTAGTAGTTGCCTGCGTTGATGTTGCAGAGTCGCTTATTATTACCTCTATTGTTGAGTCGCTCCTTTGTGCATACCCAGAGACCGTAATAACACCTGCTTGTGGTGAGTCAATCATAAGAGTGTTTGAATCGTATGTTTTAGTTACGGTAATTGGTTGAGAACATGGAATAGTGGAGGTGCCAGCGCTTTGTGGACATACACGCTGCTTTACTTTGTCAACAATGCTTGTTTGTGCGGCGTCTGCCATGTCGGCAAAGCAGACTCTCTCCCAACTGTGCAACTGTGTTTTGGCAGACAAAAATGATGATAATGCCGATTTGCGTGCATTTTGATAGGATATTTCGTTTTTAAATGCATTTTGCAGTATTGCGCCAGCTGCCCCAACCATTTTATCGCGTGTTTTTTGGGCTGAATTATTTACTAATTGTGTCAGGAAAGAAGGCTGGCCTCCTGATGATGCACTCAGACCTGCAAATCCATTTATGTCGGTGAGCATTCTCGTTCCCAAGTTTGCAAACATGCTTGATAT
>JALWTP010000030.1 GCA_027082835.1 Candidatus Kaiserbacteria bacterium | reverse complement strand
AGATTAACTAGTTGGATATCTCCCCAGTGTGCGAGGTGACACCTCGCACACTTGCATATTTGTTACGATTCAATTTTTTTGGCTGCATATTTACTTGGTAGACTTCGATCATTTCAGAAATTTTCTCCAGATCTGAAATATCAATTGGTAAGGAATCTTTAGTTAATATTAGAGATTCATCGCGTTTTGGACCAAAATAATCTATATAACTAGAGTATTGGTAGTTATTTAAAAATTCCTTTACTTTATTTTTATTTTCAATACCATTTTCCTTCCATTGAGGTTCTATCTGACTAATTGGATTCAGATGGATATATGTCGTTAACCACCTAAAGTATTCATCAGTATCTATATATTTTGATCGAAAGGGACGACACATTAAGCCTCCGGTACGGTCATACTTTTTGTTCATATACATAACATACGAGGTCATTAATTTACGCATAAAATCAGTTATTCCATTTTCTACCCTTTCCATTAATAGTAAGTGGAAGTGATTCGGCATCATTGTGTATGCAACCATATCAACAAATCTATCCCTGTCATTTTTTTTATTTATATGATGTAATGATAACTTCTTAATTCTACTGGTTTGAATTCTTGCACCACTAGCATCATTACAAATAAACAAAAGACGTTGAAAGTGGATCCAGTCACCAGTGCTAAAAAATATATTGCGTTTATCAATTCCACGGTTGTAGATGTGATAGAATTCTCCAATTTCAAATTGCCGATGTCTTCGCATATACAAATTATAACCATCTTCCCTTTAGGGAGCGAGGTATCCTAGTGTGCGAGGTGTCACCTCGCACACTAGGCTACGATGCATCGCAGTATTTATTTATAGAGCTTGGTCCAAAATTCTAATTTTCCAATTTTCTTATACTTTCCTATTTTTGTTCTATTTATCTCCAATGCAAGCGCGCCAACACCAAGCTCTTTCCCAATTTCATCTGCAAGCGTACGCATATAGGTACCGGCACTTGCAGTGCACACTATGTCTATCACCTGTAAGTTCTCAGAGTCAGTTTTGTACCAAGTGTTCCAAGAATCAATCACTTCGTGACGGCGAAAATCTCTACCCAATCGTTTTGATTCATCGGTCACAATCGCGAGTGAATGTATCTTTTCAAGGGTTCGTTTCTTTAAATCATGAGGAGATATAGTTCGTATATTTTGTACTTTAATATCAAAAATCTCGCCTTCAGAGTTTGGTATCTCTATTTCATCCAACCGACCTTCCAAGAACCATTGAAAGAGCGGTTTCCCTCCGACCGGTTTTGAAGATATAACCGGATAGGGCCATTTGTATTTTCCAATAAAACTTTGTGTAGTTTCTCGTATGTATTCTTCATCAAGTATTTTGTGTGTATTTGAATAACTGAGCTTTCCTAAAACATCATGTGAGTCACTTGCAATGCCTAATACAATGGACACTTTGTATTCCTTATCTAAGTCCCAATATTCACTTATGCTCTTACATGTATCTCCCGCAAGTACGAGCAGTTTTCCTTCTGCCATTGGATCCAAGCGTCCCGCATATGCCATTTTTGTATATTGCGCAATTCCTTTCTCTTTCCTTAATCGCGAAAGTGCTTGTAGTGGCGTCTCTCCCACCTTTTTATACATAACATATATTTCTCCATTTTGATCCGATGCGTTATATATGCTTTTGAGAAAGTTCAATGCATTTTTCATTATTGTCATTTTTTGCTGTTTTGTTATTTTTTCTGTGACCACATTTGCGACACTCATGAGTAATAATTATCTCTTTCCCACGAGCTTGTAATGCAATTGGTTCCATAGCGCCACCACATTCAGATTTTCTATCGCCCGGATACACATCCACATGCTTACTCCATAAACAATTCGGACAATGGTTGGTATATCCACTGCCGATCACCGATGTACCGCACTTCTCACACACAAAGTCTTCTTTTACTTTGGTAAATTGCTTACTCATTTGATGAGCATATCACAACGGCTCGATTGTTTGAAATTTCAAGCACTCCACGATCAATAAAGTATGTGTGTTCTTTGTCCTCGCTATCTACCACGCGAATACCTCCTTTCCCCAGTTGGGTTATAAGTGGAGCGTGGTGTGCAAGAATCGTAATGTCACCCGCTTTCGTGCGACAACTCATCTCGCGAGCATCACCTTCAAAGAGAGCGTGTCCTACCGTTACCACTTGTAATTGGAATGTGGAATTCTTCATAGTTATTTTTTAGCAACCACTTGATCAATAGAGCCCTTCATATAGAAGTCTTGCTCGTCAATGTGGTCATATTCACCATCTAAAATAGCTGCAAATCCTTTGATGGTATCTTTGAGTGGTACATAGGCACCACTTTTTCCGGTAAATACCTCCCCCACAAAGAACGGCTGTGAAAGGAATCGCTGTATTTTTCGAGCACGATATACAAGTGTCTTGTCTTCTTCTGAGAGCTCCTCAATACCCAAGATGGCAATAATATCTTGAAGGTCTTTGTATCGTTGCAATACCCGCTTTGTTTCGTTTGCAACACGGTAGTGTTCTTCTCCCACTATTTCAGGAGTGAGCGCAGTTGATGACGATTCAAGAGGGTCAATAGCTGGATAGATAGCCAGTTGTGCCAGCGCACGAGAGAGCACAACAGTAGAGTCAAGGTGAGCAAAGGTAGTGGCAGGTGCCGGGTCAGTAAGGTCATCGGCAGGCACATATACCGCTTGTACTGAGGTAATAGAGCCATTCTTTGTTGAGGTAATTCTCTCTTGTAGTGTTCCCATCTCCTCGGCAAGTGTTGGCTGATATCCTACGGCCGATGATACTCGTCCGAGAAGTGAAGATACCTCAGATCCTGCTTGCACGAAACGAAATACATTGTCCATAAAAAAGAGCACGTCCTTTCCTCCTTCGTTGCGAAATGCTTCTGCCATAGTGAGTCCCGAAAGCGCAACACGCGCACGCGCCCCCGGTACTTCGTTCATCTGTCCAAATACCATCGCAGTTTTATCAAGTACGCCTGACTCTTTCATTTCGTAGTAGAGGTCGTTTCCTTCACGCACACGCTCACCCACACCGGCAAATACAGAGTATCCACCGTGCTCACTTGCCACATTTCGTATGAGCTCTTGGATAAGCACAGTCTTTCCCACACCTGCTCCACCGAAGAGTCCAACCTTTCCACCTTTAATAAAAGGTGTCATTAGGTCAATAGACTTAATTCCGGTTTCAAAAACTTCCGCCTTTGTTTGCTGTTGCGAAAACTCAGGTGCATCTTGGTGTATCTCTCGTCGCTCACCTTGTGGCGTTTCTTTTCCATCTATTGCATCACCAAGCACATTAAACATTCGCCCGAGTGAATCTTTCCCAATAGGAACAGCAATACCACGCCCGGTGTCTATCACTTCAGCGTCTCGTGTAAGTTCTGCGGTATCTGACATCGCAATACAACGCACTCTATTGAGTCCGATGTGTTGTACCACCTCAAGAGTTATCTTTTTGGTATCTTTCTCATCTTTCTTTTCAATATGTACTTCAAGTGCATTATGTATCGCCGGTATATTTTCTTCAAAATATACATCTACGACCGGTCCAATTACTTCTTTTATGTGTCCTTTTTTCATACTGTGTGTTTACTGTGTTTAATAAAAGGTAGTGAGCTACTTCATAGCTTCAATACCGCTGGTAATCTCACTCACTTCGCGTGTAATAAGCGCCTGCCGTGCTTTGTTAAATTTAAGCAGAAGCTCTTGCGAAATTTCCCTCGCTTTATCGGTGG
>JALWTP010000029.1:2509-14523 GCA_027082835.1 Candidatus Kaiserbacteria bacterium | reverse complement strand
ATAATTCTCGTCCTCGCACTATAAGCACACGCGGAAATGCATCTTTCGTTATAAGTAAATAATTAAAACTTTTATTGTCTTTTTCTTTTGTGTTGCAGGGGGGTTGGTGCTTTTTTATCAAGTTTGCCTCTAAAATAATAGATTCTAATACACTGTCAGTTTGCTGTATTTCCACATTTCGTGCTTCATCCACCATTTGCTTAATTAGAGTACTGCGTACTTCAGCTATATCTTGTGCAAAATAACTCCGCACACGATTGCGCAGTGAAGTGGCTCGTCCGATATATAAAATCTTTCTCCGCGCACCACGAAATATATAAATACCGGGCGTGTCAGGAAGTGTTGAAAAATCTATGTCTTTTTTGTTCATATACAGATAGTATCTATTTTTGGGAAAAGCTCAATAAAACAAGTAATATATGCACTTGCATTAGAGTATAAAAGTGCTATTGTGTAAATAGACTTAATTCAAAGAAGGGAGGGTGTAATGTTTGCTTTCATTGTTGGAGTCACCATTTCGCTCCTTTCGTTTCTCGGTTTGTTGGCGTTCTGTACACCAAAGTACGATCGAGAGCTTCGAGAGCTGACCGCCATGCCTCGATGGATGGCGATAGCACTAGCACTCAGCAACGGGGCAATCTGTGTTTTTTTGCTGATGTGGCTCGTGTGAATATCAAAGGCCGGCGCATGCGCCGGCCTTTCACTATTGTACATCAGTCGTATATGGAGCTCTCCAACAACTCCTGTACCTTCTCAGGTGTCGTATAGAACTCCGCTGCAACGCGCATATAGTATTCTTGGCGAGATTCACCATTTGCCCGAGTTGGTATACAGCTTGTTCTCATAACATCCCGTAAGCGATCCGCACCCTCTTGTGCAAGGGTAGTTGATTTTGGATATCGTATACTCATCGTATTCTCCATTTTAGTTTCCTACTCAATACTATACGCTATTTTTTGTAATCTAAATAGTTATCCCACTATCTTTTTTAAATATCTTCCTGTATGTGACTTTGTATTTTTTGCTACCTCCTCTGGTGTTCCTTTTGCTACTATTTTTCCTCCTTCTTCCCCACCTTCCGGTCCAAAATCCAATAGATAATCCGAACACTTTATTACCTCCATATTGTGCTCAATGACCACGACACTATTTCCGCGCTTTACCAGCGTCTGTAAAATATCAATCAGTTTTGCAACATCATCGTAATGAAGCCCTACTGTCGGCTCATCAAGCAAGTACATAACACGCCGAGTATCGGGTTTAAATAATTCTGACGCAATCTTAACTCGCTGCGCTTCACCACCTGAGAGTGTTGTGGCGCTTTGTCCCAACTCTAAGTACCCGAGCCCGACATCCATTAAAGCTTTCAGTCTGTCATAAATACCGGGGATGTCTTCAAAAAATGAGCATGCTTCTTCTATGGTCATATGGAGCACTTCATTGATGTTTCTCTCTTTATATTTCACTTCCAAAGTCTCCTTCGTAAATCGCGTGCCGCGACACACATCACAGGTTACATAAACAGTCGGCAAGAAGTGCATTTCAACGGCAACTGTCCCCTTTCCTTGACACGCTTCGCATCGTCCGCCTTTCACATTAAAGCTAAATCTCCCTGCTTTCCATCCTCGTGCTTTTGCTTCTACGGTCTCGGCAAACAAATCACGAATGTGAGAAAACGCACCGGTGTAGGTCGCCGGATTTGATCTTGGTGTACGCCCAATTGGCGATTGGTCAATGAGTACCGAGCGCGTGATGTATTCAGTACCAGAAAAGCGAGTGCAGTTGTATACCTTTGCACTACGGTATCGCTTATCAAACCGCGCACGAAGATTTTCGTGTAATATTTCATACAAGAAAGTTGACTTCCCCGATCCTGATACTCCTGTAATGGTTACCAATTTGCCAAGTGGTACATCAATATCTAAGTTTTTGATGCTGTATTTTTTCCCACCGCGAATCATCAGCGCCCCTTTGTTTGATTCTCTTCTTTTTTCGGGTATCTCAATCTTTTTTTCACCGCGCAAATAGGCGAGTGTTGCCGATTTACTTGGATTGGTTTTTGCTGTCAGCAGTTTGTCCAGCCATCCGGAAACCACCACCTCTCCACCATGTACACCCGCGCCAGGCCCAATGTCCACCAAATAATCTGATGCAAGTATGGTGTCCTCATCGTGTTCTACCACCACGATGGTATTGCCGAGATCACGCAGTTTTTCAAGGGTTGCTATGAGGCGGTCATTATCGCGTTGATGCAATCCAATTGTTGGCTCATCAAGTACATACATTGCTCCTACTAATCCACTTCCAAGCTGACTCGCCAATCGTATCCGTTGTGCTTCCCCACCCGAGAGTGTGTTTGCTCGCCTATCTAATGCCAAGTAACTAATGCCAACATTGAGCATAAATTGCAACCTATCGGTTATTTCTTTTATGATGGTCTTTGCTATTTCTTGCCGGGTCGGTGTGAGATTGAGTTCAATGAAAAAGTCTTGTGCTTGCTCAATGGAAAGTGCGGTAAGTTCTACTATATTTTTCTTATTCTTGCCTTCTCCGAGAAATACATTAAGTACCTCCTCCCGTAAGCGCGCCCCATGACACACCTCACATTGATCATCAATGAAAAATGCTTTTGTACCAAGCCCTTTACATTCGGCACATGCACCATACGGGGAGTTAAAACTGAAAAGTCGCGGTTCCACTTCCGGAAATGAAAAGCCGTCATACGGGCACATAAACTTTGATGAGATAATATGGTCCTCCCCGCCGGCGTCTACAATACGCAGTAGCCCGTCTGCAATAGATAGTGACCGTTCAATTGCCTCTGCTACTCGCTCGTTTGTTCCTTTTTTGTCCGTAGTGAATTCACTTACATATATCTCGTCTATCAAGATGTCTATGTCGTGTTTTTTGGTCTTTGAAATGGTTACTCGCTCGCGCAAGCTCACTTCTTTGCCATCTATGCGTGCTTTTTCGTATCCATCATTAAGAAAATCATAGAGCATTTGATAATACTCTCCTTTTCGCCCAATGACGACAGGCGCATAGAGTTGTATTTTATCTTTATCTATCGCCACCCCCAGTACTTCTTTGTTGCTTTTTTTGGTTTTTGATGAGTCTGAGACGAGTTTTTGTATTGTGTGCAGTATCTCTTCATTTGAAAGTTTGTGTATGGGGCGATTACACTTCAGACAATGTGGCTGTCCTACTCGTGCATAAAGAACGCGCAGGTAGTCGTATATCTCGGTAATGGTTGCCACTGTTGAGCGAGGATTATTTGACCGTGACTTTTGGTCTATTGAAATAGCAGGAGAAAGCCCAGTTATTTCATCTACATCGGGTTTTTGCATCTGACGCAAAAACTGTCGTGCGTAGGCACTAAGAGACTCCACATACCTTCGCTGTCCCTCGGCAAAAATGGTATCAAACGCAAGTGATGATTTACCCGAGCCAGATAGTCCTGAAATAACAATCATTTTGTTTCTCGGCATCTCTACATCTATGTTTTTTAGATTGTGTGTTCGTGCACCTTTAATAGTGATGGTTTCTACACCATTTTTACTTTCGGTATTTTTTTGTTGCTTTTTTGCAGTCATATATATTTGTGCGCATACACAGCCGCCCATGCATGGGGACATGGGTGAGTATGGGTACTATACCACACGAGCAACAATACAAAAACACCACGATATCGGTGGTGTTTTTGTATTTTTTACAACTAACTATTATTCCTTTTTCATCATTGGCATCTTAATCATTCCACCAAGCATTCCTCCGAGCATTGCGCCCCAGAGTATGTGTGCACCAAGAAATCCATACATATTCAAACTGAGCATCACTTTGTTAAACAGTGGCAATATATACGCCCACATAACAACAAAAACGATGATTCCAAAAATCACACCGCGCATCATTGCATTCTTGCCGGTTATATTTCGCTTGCGTATATGCTTTAAAAATAATCGCGCCAAAAACATAGAGAAAAGCATATGTGCCACGATACCAACGATTATCGGCACGAGTGCAAACACAACCGGCACCGGCACCTCTTGTATTGCACGCAAAAAGAATCCGCTAATAAAAACAGGTGGTGCCCAAAAGCCCAAGCCCCAAAGTGCTTCATAGGTCATACTAAACATGGCCATAGCCATACCACTGCCCATTCCCGCCATCATTACTTTTTTGTCCATTTTAAATTCCATATGCGTATTGTTATATATTTTTAATTAAATCTTCTAAATGTGAGGTGTCTGCCTCTACTTTTTTATGTGGATTAAATATTCTTAGTGGATCAAAAATATTTTTAACCTCAACAAAGAGCTCTAATGTATCTGTATCAAACATTTTACCAAGATATTGCGTGCGTATCAGCCCATCGTTGTGCTCACCGGTGAGTGATCCATGATACTTGGCAACGAGGTCGTATACTTTCTGTGATATTTCTTCAATAAGTGGAAGAAAATCCTTTCGTTTGTAATTCATTAAGGGAATAATATGGAAGTTTCCATCGCCCACATGCCCTGCGATAGTGTAGGTTATATTATACTCATCAAGTATTTCATAGAGTTTCGGAAGAAATTCGGGCAAATACTCAGGTGCAACCGATACATCGTCAATAAATGGTGCGGTGTGCTTCTTCCCCACTTTTTTTCGCAGTAAATTAAAACTTTCTCTGCGAATAATCCAATACTTCTTATTTTCGTGTTCACTTTTTGTTTTATGTATAGATATTTCATACCGTTGCACTAAATCATTGTGAGCCTCGGTAATCGCATCCTCTATTTCGTCTATTGAACTGCCGGTAAACTCAGCAAGAAGTACTAATTTGGGAATACCACCGGTAAGTATCATTTTTGCCTCAGGAAGAAAGCTCCATGCCAGTCTAAATATATTCCCCCCCATCTTTTTCACCAATGATGGTATTACTTTAAGAACAATCTTAAAGGTATGATCATCATACGATTCAAAACTCTCCGGCTTGTGTGCGAGTGTCGTGTTTACAATATCACCCAATTCATCCATATCCTTTTTACGTAAAAACATCACCAGTAAACGCGACAATGGCTTCGTTGGTACGAGTCGCACGACTACTTCAGTCACAAAGCCAAGAGTGCCTTGGGACCCTACGAGAAGCTGAGTAATGTCATAGACATCCTCTTTTTCGTCATATATATTCCACAGATTGTATCCTGCTGAGTTTTTAGATACTTTTGGTTTAGCATTTGATATTGTCGCCTTGTTATTATCAAGGATCTCGTTTATGCGTCTATATACATCTCCCTCAATACCGCGAAACTCCGCTTTTTCGTGCCACAGTTTGCCACTGAGTGGCTTAAATGTGTATTCTTTCCCATCTGAGAGCATCATTTTTACCTCGCTTACGTAGCGCTCCATCTTTCCATAAGTGAGGGACTTCTCGCCACCGCTGTTGTTTGCAATCATTCCTCCGATTGTATTTAAGTCTTTTGAGGCGGTATAGCACGGCAGTATGCGCTTTCGTTTCAAAGTCTCTTTCTCAAGATCTCTATAAAATACTCCAGCGTCAACTCGCGCGAATTCATCATTTACCTCGTGTATTTTGTTAAAGTGTTTGGTGAAATCTACCACTACAGACTCTGTTAATGAGCCACCCGACATTCCGGTACCAGCACCGCGTGCTGAAAGTGACACTTCGCCCGCATTTGCATTTGCAAAAGCGATGAGTTTCCGCAAATCCTCTTTGTTCTTAGGGAATACAACACACTCGGGTATTATTTTAAAAATACTGGCATCGGTGCTGTACTGCTCGCGTGTTTGTATATCTGTATGCACTCCTCCCTCTAAATCTGCCTTTAATTTACTGTAATCCATTCCATTTATTATACCAAAAATGCACGCCTGTATATACCAAACACCAGTTTAAATAAATTACCTGTTACAAAGTAAATGCTGTATATAGTCCCTCATATATACCACGCAATTGCTTTGGAGTTATTTTACCAAGATGCTTTACCAATCTATCTTGCGATATTGTGCGTACTTGGAAAGTAAGCACCTCTGAATCTGTCTTTAATCCGTTCGCTTTTCCTTTTTTTAATGGTACACAACCATAGTAATTCTTAATTTGCGTAGTTATCGGACACACTATACATATATTTAGTGTTGTATTCATTGTATTTCCGGAAATAACTACAACAGGCCGTTTACCTGATTGTTCAGATCCTTTTGTTGGATTCAGATCTGCAATATAGATATGACCGTGTAGTGTTTTCAGACGCATTATATAATTTGTGCATAATCATCCATACCCCATTCAGCCATTTCTACATCCTCGTGTGATTTTGCAACTTCTAAAAAGCTTTTTTTAAGTAGTTCTCTGGATCTTGTTTTCTTATATTCAAGTAAAGCTTCTTCTAAAATATCACGGCGAGTTTTGTCAGTTTTTTCCGCAAATTCGGTTGCCCATTTTAGAATAGTTGGGTTTATTGTACTGGTGAAGGTAACTGTTTTCATATGTACATAGTATATGTATGATTTATACATGTCAAATTACATATCCTCCAACACCTTTATTTCATCTCGCAATAGCGCTGCCGTCTCAAAATCAAGATTTTTCGCCGCTTCTAACATTTCTTTTTGCTTCGCTTTTACGAGTTTCTTCCGCTCGCGAGCCGTTGTCGCCATTTTTGTATCTATATGTACCAATTCTTCCACCGCACGCGAGTGCTGTTTTCTAAATTGATCGGAAATGTCTTTTATATTTTTTCGCACCGACACTGGAGTGATGTTGTGTTTTTTATTGTATGCGAGCTGAATAGCGCGCCGACGGTTTGTTTCTTTTACCGCTCGCTCCATAGAGCCTGTCATTGTGTCGGCATAAAGTATTACTTTTCCATTTATATTTCGTGCAGCACGACCAATAGTTTGCACCAGCGATGTTGTACTGCGCAAGAACCCTTCTTTATCCGCGTCTAATATTGCAACGAGTTCCACTTCGGGCAGATCCAGTCCTTCACGAAGCAGGTTTACCCCCACCAAAACATCAAAGACCCCTTCACGGAACTCTGAAAGTATTTTTATTCGCTCAATCGTTTTTACATCACTGTGAATGTAATTTGACTTAATACCGCGCTCTTTCAAAAAGTCATTGAGATCTTCCGCCATTTTCTTCGTCAACACGGTTACCAATGTACGGGCGCCTTTTTTGGTTATTTCTTCCGCTTTTTCTATGAAGTCATTTACCTGTCCATTGTATGATCCCTTTTCTACAACCGGCAATATCTCTATTTCCGGATCAACCAATCCGGTAGGTCGTATGATTTGCTCTACTATGTGACACTTTTCTGTGTGAGTTATATCTATATCTCTTTCGGCTGTTGCATCTATATCATTCGTTTTGCCCATATATACTCGATGTCGCTCGCACTGTTTTGCGTTACTGTGTTCAAATTCATATACTCCCGGGGTTGCACTTAGATATATCGCAGGCCCGACTTTATTTTCAAATTCATCAAAAGTAAGTGGTCGATTATCCTTTGCACTCGGCAGACGAAAACCATTTTCTATAAGTGTTTCTTTACGCGCACGGTCGCCCGCATACATAGCGCCAATCTGTGGCAATGTCACATGAGATTCGTCTATGATAGTTAAAAAGTCAGGTGTGCCGTCTTTTTTATGTGGAAAATATGAAAGAAGAGTATGTGGTGCTTCCCCTTCTTTTCGTCTATCAAAGTGTCTGGAATAGTTTTCTATACCATTGCAATAGCCGACTTCTTTTATAAGTGCCAAGTCCTGCCGTGTTCTGCGAGAGAGTCGTTGTGCTTCCAGTTCTTTTCCACTTTTCCTTAATACATTCAACTGTTTTGCAAGCTCCTCTTCAATATCGTGCACTGCGTCATTTTTTATGTGCTCGGGTGTAATAAAGTGCTTTGCAGGAAAAAGCATTACCGACTGCTCCTCACCTTTTATGGTACGCGTTATCGCATCAAGTATTTCTATTTTGGAAACTTTCTCATCTGCAAAATGCACACGAATAACATAGTCATCATTGGATGGCATTATCTCTATTGTGTTGCCAATAGCGCGAAAAGTACCCGGCGTAGGATCGCCGGCAACACGCGCAAAATACATTCCGACAAGAGATCGTATCATCTCGGCACGCTTTGTTTGAAGGCCAACTTTAATTTCCATAATCACATCGGCATATTCTTTTGGATTGCCCAAACCATATATTGCCGAAACCGACGCCACGACAATCACATCTTTTTTGGTAAGAAGCACCTGTGTCGTTGCGTGTCGCAGTTTGTCTATTTCCTCATTTATCTGTGCCTCTTTTTCAATATATGTATCGGTGATTGGCATATATGCCTCCGGCTGATAGTAGTCGTAATACGAAACAAAGTAATGCACCTCATTTTCAGGGAAAAACTCCTTAAACTCCGCTGCAAGTTGCGCAGCGAGAGTTTTATTGTGTGCGATAACAAGTGTCGGCTTTCCGGTATTTTGGATAACATTTGCCAGAGTAAAAGTCTTGCCGGTTCCCGTTGCACCGAAAAGCGTTTGGTGCCGAACACCCTTTTCAACACCTTCAGTAAGCAACCTAATAGCCTCAGGCTGATCACCCGATGGTTCGTATGGTTTGTGTATACTAAATATATTTTCGAACATTTCACTACTGTACCTGAACAAATGAAAACACGCCACAATGAGCGCTATCTAAAATCCGCTTTTCAACAGGCATATTATTTCACCACTTTCTGAAGCGCTATATCAAAAACCAAATCTGTATTGCGTGGAATGAGAACATTTCCTGACTCATCCATTATTTTCCTATTGCCGTATGCAAGTTGATATGGAACGACAATTCGGCGAATTCCACCCTCACGCATACCACTGATACCCATAACCAATCCTTGCAACATTTCATCGGTATCCATACGCACTTTTACCGGTGTCTTATCTTTAGAATCAAGGGATGTATCAAAAACTATCCCGTTTTTGAATTGTCCCACATAATGCATATATATGGTGTCCCCTGCGTGCGCTACCGCACCGGTTCCTATTTTGTAGTCGGCTTTCGTCACTTTTGGCTTATTTTTATAATCAACAGTTATATGTACTGAATTATCAGGTGTATTTTTTACTGTTTTATTTACCTTGTCTTTTTGTATGTGAAGTCCGTTTCCAAAAGACATTGTAAAAAATGAAAATAGCACCACTGCGCCAAGCGCTGATGCAACTGCAATGTTTTTTTGTAGATCACGATTCTTGTCCATCAATTACTATTGTATCGCATTGCATACTATTTTTTTGTCGTATCCACAGTTATATAAACAACCGTGCCAAGCGTATTTCTTCGTAGGTATATTTTCCTTTCAGGAGTTTATGCACCGGTGCGAGTTTCGTATCTTTTGATTTCTCAAATGCTTTTTTTATCTCTTTGATACTGCTTTCTTTTGGTTTGATGTGTTCGTATACTTTTTTGTCTCCTCCCTCTTTTATTTTCTCCAGATGTCCTATAATGGTCCCTTTTGTTAGACTGCGCAATGTACGCACTTCGTCTATTGTCGCACCCTCGACAATTAAGTTATATGTCTTTATGTGTGTCGGCACAGATTCTCGTTGCTTTGCTTCTGTCTCACTACGCCCGACACGCTTAATGAATTCGTCTTGCAGCTTCTTTATCTTTTCAGCAGAAAATGATTGCCATACTTCTTCCCAGTGCTCTGATTGCTCTTTTAGCACTTCGTCTTGTTCTTTTACCGTAGGATGCACTGAAAGCGCTGTATTGTTGATACCTTTTATTACAAGACCTTCAATAGTACGCGCCCGTGAAAGTGCCACATATCCTTGACCTGGTGTAAATGCACGCGATAGATCAATCTCTACCGCATCTAAACTCATACCCTGACTTTTGTGCACGGTAATCGCCCAAGCAAGACGAAGAGGAACCTGGGTTGCACTGGCCAAAATTTTCCCATCGTCTATCACTTCCCACGACACTGGTCGCGCCACTATTTCAGTGCCATCATATGTTTTAACAATTGGATACTCACCATCTAAAGAAGTCACCTCTCCCATCGTCCCGTTTACATACTCACCCTCAGGCGAGTTTTTTACAAACATAACCCGCGCTCCCACTTTAAGCTCCAAGCACTCAGGTGCAAGTACACTTTTTTTCAGTGTTTCCACTATATTTTTGCGACCACTCGTGGTCATCTCGTATATTTTGCTTTTTCCCGATATCTGTTTCAGCTCCTGTGCGTTTCTCTCGTTTACATTTTCGTTATGAGTGTGCAAAATAATCGCATCACTCTCGCTATTTTCTTTGGCTTCACCCAACTTCTCTTCAATGCACTCTTTGGTCACTTCACTAATCTCTGTACTGCGTATGTCGTTAAGTAGTGTCAAAAGCGTTCCGTCTTTTTGTCTGAATTGCTCACTCAGATAACACACGCGGAAGTCGCCCATACGCCACGCTTGTGACGAGTCAACAAACATTCCTTCACTTGACTCGCTCATACCACGCACAACAGGAGGAAGTTGAAAAAAATCTCCAGAAAGCACTATTTGAATTCCCCCAAATGGCTCGTTTACACCTTTGATAGTTCGTAATACCATCTCTATCATATCCAGTATCTCGGGGCGAAGCATTGAAACCTCATCTATTATGAGCACATCAGTATTGGTGATACGCTTTACCAATGGCTTTCTTTGGGTCATTGCATCTAAGTCCCAGTCCGATAAGTAGTCTTTGATGCCAATGCCCGACCACGAATGTATGGTCATTCCATTGAGGTGTGTCGCCGCAATGCCGGTTGATGCGGTTATTCCAATGCCTACATTGTGCTTTTTCAGATAGTTGATGTACTCATTGAGTACATAGGTTTTACCCGCTCCGGCTGCTCCGGTAAGGTATACATTGCGTCCACTTTTAAGTATGCCGAGTGCGGTTTCTTGTAACATTTTCCAATGATACCACAGATGATTTTAGATGTGCCCCTTCGCTGTCTCTTGGTCGGTGTTTGCGGTGTCGTCATATTCGTGAGCTTCCGGTGCTGTCTTAATGTTTATTAAAGTGGCTCTTAGAAGCAAGAGCGCAAGTAGAGCAAGTATCACCGAAGAAATTGCAGATGCAATACAGTAAATACAAAAGGCGCGTATAACAAACGCTTGCAGATATATAAAGTATGCGGACGATGCTACTCCGGCTATCGTGTAGTACATAAACAACTTGGCTACGCTGTACCCATAGAGTGTCTCTCGTTTATGTAAAAAGAGTAGTATTAGACTTCCGAGATAAAATAGCACTCCAATGTATGCCAGCGGAAAGATGCCAAACAAAACCGCCTGTGGACTCGCCGCCACCACATTGCACCCATCAAGTACCGAACACGCAAGCGAGCTGTGTGTTGCCCGTGCGTATGATAAATATAACGAATCAATTAATCCAAGTACCGCAACTATCGCTATCAGTGTTTTATACAGATGTACTTTTGGTATTTTCATAGTACAGGTGCGTACTACTTAATTTCAACAGAGGAGATAATGATATCTTTTACCGGTCTATCCTGCGCTTCGGTGGGTGTATTTTCTATTTTTGTTACCACATCCATTCCGGTAATAACCTTTCCAAATACTGTATGCTTGTCATCAAGGAAGTTGTTATCAGCAACATTGATAAAGAATTGACTTCCATTGGTGTTTGGTCCGGCATTTGCCATAGATATCGTTCCGGTATTATTGTGATTGTCCGGTCCAAGCTCATCGGCAAATGTGTATCCCGGACCTCCGGTACCCCACCTGTCTTTCATTGCAGTATCTTTACTTAGTGGATCTCCTCCTTGAATCATAAATCCTTTAATGACGCGGTGGAAACGTACCCCGTCATAAAATCCTTCTTTTGCGAGTTTTACGAAATTGGCAACCGTGTTTGGTGTTCTTTCAGGATTGAGCGACAGTGTTATATCTCCCTCGTTGGTATGCATTATCGCTGTTACTTCTTTTTGAGTGTCAGTTGGCGGTGTTTGCTGATGGGT
>JALWTP010000029.1:0-2499 GCA_027082835.1 Candidatus Kaiserbacteria bacterium | reverse complement strand
TGGGTAGACACTTCTTTTTGTGTTTCCGCCTGTTTATTATTTTGACTATTGTTGTGTGTAAACATAAATGATATTACTCCAAGAGTTACGATTAAAATTGCACCAATAATATATACTTTCATACTCGATTTAGTTAATTAACCTCTCTATTATACCCGCCCATTTAATTTTCTCAATTACTATAGGTCATTTAAGAGACTGATAAGTATTGTTGCTATCTTTTCTTTATTACCACGGATAAAACTCCTATCTACTATATCACCATCCTTTTGTACCACCGGAGTATCGTCAATCAAATTCTCTTCAATAACGGCGTACCGAGATGTGTCTATATCATTTTCAACCGGATACTGTTCCCATTCTTTATATTTTTCTAACAAATCATCTCGTATTGTTCCCGTATTGACTACGACAACATCCGGCTTTCTCCCTACATATTTTTCAATTTCATTTGTATGTGCTTGTACACCCATTCCGTATGTTTGTCCGCGTGAGGTCATTATGTTTGCTACATACACAAGTTTTGCTTTTGATGTTTGTATGCTTTCGGGAACACCCTCCACAACGATATTCGCCAAAATACTTGTATATAAATCCCCGGGACCAAGCACTATCATATCTGCCTCGCTTATTGCCCGCTTCGCACTCTTTGTGATATGCGCGGGGCTGCTGGTGTATAATCGCTCTATAGAGTGTTTAAACATTTCTTTTGGGGGCACATCTATTTTGTCTTCATTTTCTACTATTTTCCCATCATTGTATTTTGCTACGAGGTGCACATTGTCATTTGTAACCGGTATCACCGTCCCACGCACCCTTAGTATTTTAGATGCGGCGAGTACTGCCTTCTCTTCTGATCCGCAGATATCTGTCAACGCAGTGAGTATCAAGTTGCCCACACTGTGCCCTTTTAGCCCATTGCCTCGTGCGAAACGATACTGAAAGAGCTCACGCAATACACTTTCATGCTCACTATCATCGGCAGAAAGGGCAGAGAGTGCCATTCTCACATCGCCTACGGGTAACTGCCCAAATTCATCACGAAGTCTTCCGGAAGAGCCTCCAGAGTCTGCCATAGTTATAATTGCGCTCACTTGTATATTTGGGTCATTTTTCAATCCTTGCAGTGTTGGATATATGCCTGTTCCGCCACCGATTACTACAATCTTTTTCTTACTTTTCATTACCGATAGTGTACAGCACGATGTAATAAAAGTATAACGCCGGCGACACAAGTGTCGCCGGCGCCAATCCCTACACATTATACCGTGCATGTTCGCCACGCAATCTATATTTCTTTGCATGCTGTTCTTTGAGATAAGTTTCCTTAATAAAAAAAGTCACTTCGCTCACTTGATCATTTGCACAAACAGAAACAGAAGCATGAAATCCAAGATAGCCGTCCGCCATCTCCTTTTGTTCTATGATGTATGTAAGCTTCTTTGACCCCATACTCATATGACAGCACCCTCGCATCCACATATGAACCGCCTCTGCTATCAACATAGCGAGAGTTTCTTCATCAAGTTCACCACTGTGACCCATCAACGACCACAGTTTCCTTTCACTACTATTTTGACCACTCATTTCCCGCTCCTTTCGTAGCGTTTGCATTATTCACCTATCTACACTATACCAAAATTATTTCAGATATAAAAAGCAAGAAAGAACAAAGTCACTTTTAGAAAAAGGCCACCCTGTGGGGCGGCCTTTGGCTTTGGTATATTACAAGGACTCTTCTGCCAGCGTGGCAAAAGCACTCCGTACACCGTTTTGAAGAGTGACATGACCAGTAAGATTTGACTCTCGCAGTGTGCGCTGAAACACAGACAAGCCACAGGTGTGCTCGGTCAGATGAGGATTGTCAATCTGGGATATGTTGCCCAAAAAGACAATTTTTGAACCTTCTCCGACACGAGTACTAATCATTTTGAGCACCTTTGGCGTGAGATCTTGGGTCTCATCAACAATGATGAAAGTATCAACGATACTTCTGCCTTTCATAAAGTTCAAAGAGGCAATCTGAATAGAATCTTTCGTTTTCCTATCAGATATCTTTGTGTCTTCAAGCAGACTTTCTACATTGTCCCACAAAGCACCCATCCAAGGAGACATTTTTTCTTCCAATGTCCCCTTTAGAAAACCAGTATCTTCGTCTGCTCCTTGTGCAGACCTGGTGAAAATGATCCTTTTGTATTGTTTCTGTTTCAGAAGATAGATAGCAACCGCAAGGGTCAGGTATGTCTTACCACTACCGGCAAGGCCTGCCAAAGACACAGACGGAAGCGATGTATCCAACAGCAATTGGAGTGCAAATTCTTGTTCCATATTTCTTGGGACAATATTCATTGCACTTATCTGATCCAAGAACTGGAATGTTTCTGCAGTTGCGTTTCCTGACTGATCACTGGAGACAACTCGCAAGTATCCCAGATCCTCCGTAACAAGAAACTCGTTACAGAAAACATCCTTAAGAGCTTCGTCACTGAGCGTATATAC
>JALWTP010000028.1 GCA_027082835.1 Candidatus Kaiserbacteria bacterium | reverse complement strand
CTTCCCAAACTCACCTAACTTTTTTGAAAAATCAACTGTGGGTGCTCCTATTATATTAGTCTTATCATATTTTTGAGAGGCCAGTATCAACACTTCTGCCATACAGCAAAAATTATCATATTTATGATTAAGTCCCATTTTAAAATTGGCAGAAATATTTGGTGTATGCACAGCACCGGCTTCTAGTACCAGTGTGTCATTTTCATCAAGTAATTCTGGTGAAATATCAGATGGTTGTGCGTCATCTACAATTATTGTCCCTTTTGAAACATGTTCCGGTTTCAATAATGCTTCTGGAGTGTTTGTTGCAGTTATAACTCCAATGGCATTTCTAATATCAAAAAGATCTGATGAAATTTTTATATCCAAATCAGGAAAATTTTTCAATAATTCTTTTTCCAGTATTAAAACTTTATCCATTTTCCTATCGATATCCAATAGGTACATTTTCTTTACACCGGCATCCGCAAGCATTTTTGCGCTAATTGACCCTATTGATCCTGCGGCACCCACAATAGCAACGGTGACATCTTGCAGATTAATACCAGCGTCTTTAAATGCTGATATAAGGGTAGAGGTTACCGTGAATCCTGTATATGAATGTCCAGTTGTTATCGTTATGCCTTCTATATCTGTTAAGTTTCTACCTCCTGCAGATAGCGATGAGGTAAGTGCTCCAAGTCCTATAATGTGTGCTCCTTTTTTCTTTGAGAGAACAACTGCTCTTCTAATTTGAGAAAGTGCCAAATCTCTATGTTTTAACATATAGTCTGCAGTCATGGGAATAGAGATAACATATCCTTTGATTGGTTCCTTTGTGTTTTGATCTACTAATCCTGTGATTTTCGATACCGTAGTCGGAAACCAATATTTTTGAAAAGCATTAAGTAACCAAGATGGAAACCATTTCATAAATGGAAACTTTTTGTATATGTCACTTGGATGTCGCGGATGCACCAAGAAAGCAAATCCATACTCGCTTTTCCTTTTTTGAGGTAGGTAAAGCGTAAAAATATCTGAAAGAACTTCTCTAATCATATTATTTATTATCAAGCATTGAATAAATTTTGTCCATTATATCTGTGGCTATGTCTTTATATGTTGTATGTTGTGTATTCTTTTCATCTAAAACATATGATGTATCAAAGGTGACTGAGGTCTTTTGTTTACCGGTAAGAAATTTGAAAGGAGAAGAGTTTGTAAATCCTTTTATTGCAACCGGTATGACTGTTATACCTTCCACTCCTGCTAAGTATCCTGCACCTCCGTGTACTTCGGAGCGACTTCTGACTTTAGGATCTACTCTTTTCCCTTCCGGAAAAATGAGAAAACACGTCTTTTTTTCTTTTATAAATGTAGCATGTAGTTGCAGAGCTTTTTCGTATGAGCCCGTTCCTCGTTTAGCAGGATAAGCTCCCCACGAAGAAAAGAACCAGGATGAGCTGTAGAGCCATCTTCTCCAAGAAAATCCTGTATCAGAAAATTCTTTTAATGGGGCGGTTACATAAAAAAGAGGTGCCTGTTTCCAAAACATTGGCAGTGCCGCACGAACTGCAATTGGATCAAATTCGCTTGAATGATTGGCAACAAAAAGGATTGGGTGACTTGAAGACTTTGTCACATTTTCTAATCCTACAACCGTGAAAGAAGTAAATATGTTAAATAGTAATCTCGTTGGGAACCATGCAAGAGCTTGTAATATACGAGGTACAAAAAAAGGTACATATATTGGCTTTTTTTCGGCTGTGTGTTGCGCTACTGTATTCATGTGTGATGCCTATAATTGTACCGTATTTACCGAAAAAAATACTGATATTTATCCCCTATATTCCTTCTTTTTTAAGCTCTTCAACAATTTTCTTTGCTGACTTTGAAAGCTTCTTTGGGAAGTCAATGTGAATGGTTACTAATAAATCGCCGCGCGTTCCACCTGCGGTTGGAATGCCTTTCTTTGGTACGCGAAGCACTTCGCCGTGTGTTATACCCTGTGGAATCTTTAAGGTAAGCGGTTTTTCAAGTGTTGGTATAGTATATGAGGAGCCAAGTAGCGCATCGGTAAGTTTGATATTAAGCTTCATTCGTATATCGTGTCCGTGCCTTGTGAATGTCTTGTGTGGTTGCACATGAACTTTAATGTACAGGTCTCCCGCTACACCGTGTGCGATAGCTTCTCCTTTGCCGGGGAGGCGTATCATTTCGCCGTCATCAATCCCCGCGGGAATTGCAATGGTGAGCTCCTCCTGCTTTTTAGCAACACCCTCACCTCCACAGTTCCTACACTTCTTTTCCGGAACCTTTCCTGAGCCGTGGCATTTTGAACATTCTCGCTGACTCGTAAATGTGCCAAGTATTGATCGTCTTGTTTCGTGTATGGTTCCCTGCCCATTACATTCCTTACAAGAAACTGTTTGAGAGCTTTTCTCTGCGCCACTTCCCTTGCAATCATCACACTCGCTCACTTTATTTATCAGTACTGAACGCTTCACACCAAAAGCCGCTTCCTCAAAGGTTAGTTCAAGATCTATGGATATATCACGGCCTCTTTTTTGTCGTCTGCCTCCGCCTTGTGCCGCACCAAATATATCGCCAAAGATATCACCTAAGTCAAATTCTACGCTGTTGCCACCAAATCCTTGCTGAAATTGTGAGAAGTCAAATCCGCCAAATCCTCCTTGCGCACCACTAGCGCCCCCTGCGAACGTGCGTCCGTATGCGTCGTATTCCGCACGCTTCTTTTTATCAGAAAGTACCGCGTATGCTTCACTTGCCTCTTTGAATTTGGCTTCATCTCCCCCTTTTTTGTCAGGGTGATATTTCTGTGCCAATTTGTGAAATGCTTTTTTTATCTCTGACGCATCTGCGCTTTTGTCTACTCCAAGTATCTCGTAATAATCTTTCATATCACCATACTATACTAGATAATGTATAAAGAGAAAGTATTTAATCTCTTTAATTATTTGTCAGAGTCTGTGTCGGTTTCGTTTTCTTCTACTTCCGCATCTCGTGTATTTTCTTTCTTGTCATCCTCTTCATTGTTCTTATTAGAGTTTTCTGATTCGTTTGCCTTTTGTGCGTTGGCAACTGCTTCGCCAATGGTACTCATTGCCTTGCTGAGCTCCTCTGATGCGGTCTTGATCGCCTCCACATCTTCTTTTTGAAGAGCATCTTTGGTGGCAGTAATTTTTCCCGTTACATTATTTTTAATGTCGTCTGTTATATGTTCTTTATGATCAGTAAGTGCCTTTTCTGCTGCGTATACTACTTGTTCCGCTGCATTTTTGGTGTCTATCAATTCTTTCTTCTTTTTATCTTCTTCTGCGTGTTCTTCGGCATCTTTTTTCATTTTTTCCACTTCTTCTTCCGAGAGTCCTGAGCTGCCCTCTATGCGTATAGATTGCTCTTTATTCGTCCCTTTGTCTTTTGCAACTACCTTCAAAATACCGTTTGCATCTATGTCAAAGGTTACTTCAATCTGTGGAATACCTCGTGGTGCTGGAGCAATACCATCTAATACGAAACGCCCAAGTACTTTGTTGTCAGATGCCATTTGTCGCTCTCCTTGTGTTACCACTATCTCCACTGATGGCTGATTGTCAGCTGCGGTAGAAAATATTTGAGATTTACTTGTTGGAATTGTGGTGTTTCTCTCAATGAGTTTTGTAGACACCCCTCCCATAGTTTCAATTCCAAGAGAAAGAGGAATAACATCAAGAAGAAGCACATCTTTCACATCTCCTTGCAATATTCCCGCCTGTATTGCAGCGCCGAGTGCCACCACTTCGTCTGGGTTGATTGATTTGTTTGGTTCTTTACCGTTAAAGAGTTCACGCACTTTATCTACGATCATTGGCATTCGTGTTTGACCTCCGACAAGAATAATCTCGTCTATGTCAGAAATATCAAACGGACTTGCTTCAATTGCTCGTTTCGTTATTTCAATTGACTTCTCTATATATTTGCTTGCGAGTTGCTCCAACACAGCCCGAGTGAGTTTCAAAAGGAGGTGTTGTGGTCCTGATTCACCTGAAGTGATAAATGGAATGTTTATCTCACTTTCGGTAGCAGTTGAAAGCTCTATCTTTGCTTTCTCTGCGGCCTCGTCTAATCTCTGCAGTGCAAGAGGGTCTGAACTTATATCTATTCCCGATTCCTTTTTAAACTCTTCTATCATCCAGTGAATGATTTCTTGATCAATATCTCGTCCTCCCATATGTGAGTCACCGTCAGTAGACTTTACTTCTATCACATCATCGCCAACTTCCAAAACAGAGACATCAAATGTTCCACCTCCGAAGTCAAACACAACTATTTGCTCATCTTTCTTTTTATTGAATCCGTATGCAAGAGCTGCTGCGGTAGGCTCGTTGATAATTCGCTTTACTTCAAGTCCTGCTATTTTACCCGCGTCTTTTGTTGCTTTTCGTTGTGAGTCATTGAAATATGCCGGTACGGTAATAACCGCTTCTGTTATTTTCTCTCCTATTTTCTCTTCCGCGTCTTTCTTTAGCTTTTGCAGTATCATTGCTGATATTTCTTCCGGGCGATAGTCTTTGTCATTTAAAGTTATTTTCACCCCTCCGTTCTCACCTTCGCTGAGCTTGTAGGGTACTATGTCTTTATCTTTTTGTACTGATTCATCTGAAAACTTGTGGCCAACAAAACGCTTTACGCCAAAGATGGTGTTTTGTGGATTGGTAACAGCTTGTCGTTTTGCAAGTACTCCCACCATTCGCTCTCCCGATTTAGAAATACCAACAATAGATGGTGTGGTGCGTGCTCCTTCAGCATTTTCTAATACTGTAGGGTCTCCACCTTCTACTATTGCCATCGCTGAGTTTGTTGTACCTAAGTCAATTCCAATTATTTTAGACATATTATTATTTTAATTACTATTAATTACTATTGTTATTAAATCTATTGAGCGCCACATCGCGCAAATACGCCGATATCGTATCATATCCCGCACTAAACGCATTATCTTCTATTTGTGCTCGTTCCTCTTTTGAAACGCGAAAACGAACAACTTCGGTTTGTTGCGAGCTCATCATTGCCATATGATGTTTGGCTATGAGTTTTGGAAGTTCAGCGAGAATATTAGGTATCTCACTGTTTGGATACTTCGCTTCTATATTTGCACTTTTGCAAATAAGATAGGTGACTTTCGGCGTAGGCCGAAGAGTATATCCATATCGCTGATTTCCAATGATTATATAATGTGTACGATTCGACATGTGGCTACATTGTAGCTACGCATGTGGCACTGTGCAATATTGACAAAATAAAAAATTAATTATATACCGCAACTTGAGCAGGACGAACCACTGTTTGTTCGTTTTTGTATCCCTTTCGTATTACTTTTGCGATGGTTTGTGCCTCGCCTTCTCCGTCCACTTGCTCTATTGCTTCGTGGAGATTTGCGTCAAATTTTTCTCCAACTTCCCCAAAGGAGCTATATCCGTTATTACTCAATACTTCCAGCAATTGCGAGTGTATATTTTCTACACCTGTGCGCCATAGTTCATCAACCTCCTGCCATTTCTCGCCGGTAAACGCCATATCAAAACTATCCAATACGGGAATGATGGAAGAGATAACCTCTTCTTTGCTTCGTGCAATTAGGATTTTTTCAAGATCTGCATTTCTTTTTTTGTTATTGGCAATATCTGCTTTTAATCTTTGCCATCCATCCAAATAGGCATGCTTCTCTTCTTCGCATTTTTTTAATCGAGCGCGGAGTTTTTTTACTGCACTTTCTTCATTGGTTATTTCTTCATCAAAAACCACATCGTCCGTAGTTTCTTCTTCCGTAGTTTCTTCTTTTTTCTCAACTTCATCTTTTTTCATTGCGCGCATTATACCGATGTAGTGCGACTACAGCAAGTGTATCTGTATAGTTATATGTAACAACAAAAAACCACCCGAAGGGTGGTTTTTTGTTTGAATTATCGTTTGCTCCATTGTGGTGCTCGGCGAGCGCTGCGAAGTCCGAATTTCTTTCGCTCTTTGGTTCGTGGGTCTCGTTTAAGGTATCCTGCCGCTTTTAGTTCCTTTCGGCGCATTTGATCTTCTTTTACCAATGCTCGTGAGATACCGTGTCGTATTGCTTCTGCCTGAGCTGTTACGCCACCACCGAGTACTTTAACACTTACTGAGAAAAATGTTTTATCAAGCATTTCAAGAGCTTCGCGCACGGTGTTTTGGAGGTGTGCTGTTTTAAAGTATTCGTCTATGTTTTTATCATTTATAGTGAATGAATTTTTGGTCTTTGCAGGAGTAATACGCACTCGCGCTGTTGCGTTCTTTCGTCGTCCTGTGGCTTCTATGTATTGTGTGGTTGTACTCATACTTATTTAATTATCAAATTCTTCATTCGTGCTTTTCGCAAACGATTTCCGGGAAGCATATTGTATACTGCCATTTTTAATATCTCACTGTGACCTTTTTTGGCAACGATTTCCTCCAATGTTTGTTCTTTGCGACCGCCATGGTACCCGGAGTAATGGTCGTATATTTTCGTGCGAGCTTTTTTGTCTGAAATGTCCATCTTGTCTACATTTTCAACAGACACAGTTACCGGAGCTACGGTGTTGCGCGCGAAGTCGGTACGATCTTTCCCAAGTAGTGTGTGTGCAATAGAAGTTGCCAAACGACCGATTCGTTTTCCTGTTGCGTCAAATGTTATTTCTTTGTTTGTTGTTTCAGTCATAATTATACAAATTCAATTACTGCTTTGTCGCGCTTCGCATCGGCAAATGTTCCCATTTTAGTGATGCGTGTGTATCCTCCCGGTCGTTCTTTATACTTAGGTGCCAATACTTCGTGGAGTTTCTTTGATGTTTCCATATCATTACCCAGACGACTTGCAATAACTCTTTGTGATGCAAGAGTATCTTTTTTTGCAAGAGTAACCAACTGTTCAACCAAAGGACGAATTTCACGCGCTTTTGCGATAGTTGTTTCTATCTTCTCATTTAAAACAAGACTGCGAACAAGACCACGCAACAGAGCTGTGCGAACTTTTCGTACTCTACCAAATTTTCGTTGTTTTTTATGATGCTTCATAGCGCAGATACAGTATCACAGTTTGTGAATAGTTCAAATAATTATTAATTTCTCAGTGTTATTCCAAGGTTAGAAAGAGCTCGTTTAATCTCTTGAAGTCCTTTTAGTCCAAGACCTTCAATAGCCAATATGTCTTCCTCATGCTTTCGTGCGAGACCGCCGACAGTACGGATACCTGCTTCATCAAGAGAGGTAGCCACTCGTGAAGAAAGATTTAATTCGTCCACACGAGTTTTGAATGCTTCTTTGTCAGCGTCTTTTCGGTCAACTTTTGTTTCAGTTTCAACTTCTTCTGCTTCTTCTTCTACCTCTTCTACTTCTTCTTCTACTTCCTCTTCTTTGAATCCAATCACCGCTTTAAGTTGAAGAATCATTATTTCAATTGAGTTTTCAAGTGCTTCTCGTGGAGAGATGGTACCGTCTGTTTCAATAAAGATTCGCAATCGGTTGAAGTCTGTTCTATCACCCACACGCATATTTTCTACTTCGTAGTTTACACGACGAATTGGCGAAAAGAGTGCGTCAAGCGCAATAGACCCAACTTCTACACGGTCTTTTTGTATCTCTTCTTTTGGTACATATCCAAGTCCTCGCTCTACAGTAAGTTCAACATTAAAGTCAATTTTACCGGTTACTTCCGCTATGTGTTGTTCAGGGTTCAATATTTCAACCTGACTCGGTGCAGTTATGTCTGCTGCCGTTACTGTTTTAGGACCTTTTACCTTAATGGTAAGGGTTTGAGGCTCGTCTGAAAGCATCTTTACACGAACTTTTTTAAGATTTAAAAGAATCATTATGGCGTCCTCTGAAACGCCTTCCATAGTTGAGAATTCATGTGCAACACCATCAATCTTTACATTGGTTATAGCGGCACCCGGAAGAGACGAAAGTATAATTCGTCGTAGAGAGTTTCCTAATGTGTGTCCATATCCTGGGTAAAGACCGTCAATTTCATATGTTCCTGAAAATTCTTTTTCAGAAATGATTGATGGCTTTGATGGAACGGTTACTTGGTGATCTGACATACTATTTTTATTAAATTACTAATATCTTTTAAATTGCTATTATAATTATCTACTATAGAACTCAAATACTGCCGGTAAATCAAACAAACTCTCTCCTGCTGACATTTCCGGTGTGCCTTTCACGGTAGCGGTAAGTTTTTTGCTGTTTACTGTAAGCCAATTTGGCGCAGTGTGTGATGAAATAGTGTCTTGGTTGGCTACAAATAAGGTTTTCCCTACACTTCCTTCGCGTACTGCGATCACATCTCCTTTTGAAATTGCGTGAGATGGAACGGTCATCTTTTTCCCGTTTACCGTAATGTGTCCGTGACTAACCATTTGTCGTGCACTTCGGCGTGTTGGTGCAAATCCCATTCGGTATACAGTGTTGTCTAATCGTGTTTCAAGACCAATGTAGAGAGCTTGTGCAGGATCTTTCTTGGTGTTTGCTATGTGTACATATTTTCGCAATTGCTTTTCGCTAATACCATACGCAAATCGCACCTTTTGCTTTTCAATAAGCTGACGACCATAATCACTCAGATTGCGTCTTCGCTTAAATGTTTTCTTTGCGCGTGCTTCAGAAAAGGCAAATTTTTGAGTTTGGCATTTTTCGTATACCCCACTTCCTAAACGCTTACATACTTTATACTTTGGCTTTGCTAACATACTTAAAATTGTGATTATACACGACGCGGACGACGTTGCTTTGGACCATTAAATGGAATCGGTGTGCGATCCTCTATTGAAGTAATTTCAATACCTTTTGCTGCAAAAGCACGCAATGCTGACTCACGACCTGCCCCAACACCTTTAATTACAGCTGATGCAGACTTTACACCCATCATAAGTGCCTTATCCGCTATAAGCTCGCCCACTTTAGCTGCGGCAAACGGAGTACCCTTCTTTGCGCCAGCGAAGCCAAGACCTCCGGAAGATGACCATGAAAGAGCATTTCCTTCGGGGTCTGCCAATAGGACTTTTGTGTTGTTGTATGTTGCGTGTACATAAAGTTTCGCAACCAAGAGTTTTCTCTTTGGTGCCTTGCTGAGTGCTCGTGAGCGAAGACCTTTGTTTACACTACCTCCGCTTTTTTTAACAATTCGTTTCTTACCCATATTATTTCTTATCTACTTTACGACGACCACTGGTCATAGTCTTGCGGACATTACCTCGTACACTTCGTGAGTTTGTCTTTGTGCGCTGACCGCGTACCGGCAAGTGACGAGCGTGTCGCTCTCCTCTATAACTACGGATGTCTTTAAGTCTTTTAATGTTTGCACTTACATCACGGCGAAGTTCACCTTCTATGTGGTAATCTGTTACCAACTTACCGATAGTTGCTTCTTCCTCTGCTGTTAGTTCAGTTGGTTTCTTCCCAAAATCTATTTTCGCTTCGGTGAGTATTTTGTGTGCTCGCACTCTACCAATGCCATATACGGCGGTGAGTCCGATTTCTAAACGCTTTGAATCTGGGATTGTGATACCTGCTATACGCATATTATTTTATATAAAATTAACCTTGACGCTGTTTGTGTCGCGGATTGGTGCAAATAACATATAAACGACCGCGACGGCGGATATGTTTACAGTCTTTGCATATTTTTTTAACTGAACTTTTAACTTTCATAGAATTTTTTTATGAACGGCGTACTATTCTACCTCGTCCGCCGTACGGATCCAGCTTTACTTGGACCGTGTCTCCTACCAAAACTTTAATGCGGTGAATCCGCATTTTACCAGCAAGGTACGAGATAACTTCTTCTCCACTGCTGAGTTCAACACGAAAGAGCGCGTTTGGCAACGCCTCTGTTACGACTCCCTCAGCGGTGTCGTTGTTACCTTTCGTTTCTTCATTCACAGTGTTGTGGTATCCTACCAGACTATAGTTATTTTGACAAGTGCTTAAAGCGGTATTTGCCAAGTTAGTCTATTTAGGTTTTACAATTTCAATGATAATGTTTCCTGCATCTTTCGGAAACTCTTTCTTCCAAAAAGGTCGTATGGTTGCTTGTGCAGTTTTGATGCCCGGATAGCCACTTAATACAGTATTGAGAGCGGCGCTCTTCTTGCCAACGAGATCATTTTTAAGTGCAGCCTCATCTACATCCCATGTGAGGTGTACGGTGCCGGATATTGAGAATTGTATGAGAGAGTCTGTATTAATATCCACTCCTTCTTTGTTTATAAGAGTTGCATTTATTGCCTCCGGGTTATCAATGAGAATATCACCTGACTCGGGTGATGCGAGCGCAGTAATGGCAATCATATGTGCGAATGACTTTTTGTTAAATGCAACGGTTTGTATATGAGCCACTTCCTCTACCGTTGCGGTGTTTTTGTCGGTATAGGTAACAGGAGATGATTCAAAGGTGGTGAATACCATAGTGTCAAACATCATATCGGTGTCGGCAATTTTTTTGTGTAGAGTATCAGGTATTTCTGATTTTATCTTATCTCTCAATTCATTGCGTTTTGCATTTAATTCATCTTTGTTTACAACTGCACGGACCCCCACGAATCCTCCCGTGATCGGTGTCTTTAGCTCTGCATAAAATGCATCATATCGTGGGTCTCCTTTTAGTCCCGGAATGGTAAATTTGGTTTTAGGAGCAGATATATTTAATTCTTTGCCTGGATCATCAGCATATACTGTTACATCAATAGAACCGGGAGTTCCGTCTTTGTGCTTTCCTGGCACGGTTATTGATCCGCGTATTCTATATATATCACCATTTGGTGACTCAAATCGTGTATTTTTGATGAGTCGCTGTGATGCACTACTGTATGTGTTGTAAACGGTTATTCTTCCACTTGCTTTTTCTGATACTTTTTCACTACCATTGGCAGGAAGTGAATCTGACTTTTTAATGGTGGCATCAATAATATGGTATCCCAGTTCTGTATTTTCAGCTTGTTTGTATGCGGTATATACAACATTGGGTGATAAATTTATTGTTTCGGTTTGTGGAGTTACACTGAGAGTGGTTTTGCCAATAAATACAAAACCAATTGCAGATACCATAATACTTACGACAATAATGGCGACTATCCATATTCCTGTGTTGCCGCCGCCTTTTTTGGTGCTCCTTACAGGAGAAGATACTCGCCTTCGTTTTGATCGTTTTACTCTTCGCTCGTCTCGCTCTTTTGATTTAAGAGGTGTTACATTCTGGATTGAATGATTTCCGTTGGTAGATTCTTTTGGTGGTGTTATATCATCAAATATTCCCATAGTGAGTATAGTATACCTAATTAAAGTTATTTATTAAAGTGTTTTCTGTGTAGAAATTCAGTTTCTAATGAAAGTATGTCGGTGTTTGTGTTTTTATTGCTGGAATGTGTAGCTATAAAGGTGTTGCTATATAAAGGTGTTGCTCTAAATCTCTTTTGAGTGATGGTGTAATGACTAAAGTCAGTTTTTTCAATCTCCCGCGCAATCCAAGCAAGCGCATAGTGTGGAGCGGTAATAAATACCTTGCTGGGTATGTGTAAAGTATGATTTATCTCATCACATCCACCTGAAAATGCTTGAAACCACTTTGTTTCAGCTTCTTGCAGAAGCGTTTCAACTCGTCTGCACTCTGCCGGTGTACAGGTACCCTTCATATACATATTGAGTGCAGAAAGTGCAGTCTTTTTATTTTCAGGATTTTCTTTAAGTAGTGGGTTTAGTATGTTTTCTGCCCCAAAATCAATTCCTTGTACATCCAATAGCTTTCCGTTCATTATGGTGCTTATTGAGCTATATGCACCTCCAACATCTAAGAAGGTGAATGTCTGTTCTTTGTCTAATATATGTTCGGTTTCGAAAAGGGTATATATAAAAGGATGTAAATGCGCTTCGTGTTGAGGGAAAACTTGCCATAGAGCGTCTAACAATTCGGTGTGCACCAATGTATTCATTGAGCTTTCTATCAGTGTTACTCCAAGAGTTTCTCCATACGAACTATACGGATTGTTGGTATCGTATCCATTTACACACACATTGGTAATGTGGCTATCAAATACAAAAATATCGTCATTGCTATTTACCGAGAAATTTCTATTTACAAATTCTTGTAGTAGCTCTTTTGTAATTTTTGATTTCTTTTGCAGGGGTTTGGAAGTGGTTTTTGAGAGTGAAGTGGTCCACGGTGCGTGTATAAAACAATGGATTTCATCTACTCTACTTGGAAGTGTGTCCATCTTTCCCATTTGTGCTTGTGCCGCTTTGGCTATCTTTTGGAGTGCCATATTTAGTGAGGTGGCAATGTTTTCCTTTGTCTTTTTTTCATCAAAGACAATGTCCTGAGATATATGAAAGGCAAAATGGGAAGTCTCTTTTTGTGGTGAGAGCAATATATAGGCAACACTGAGTGTGGTGCTTCCTATATCAAATACGAGCATTGTACTCGCTCGGCGCGATTTTTTTACCAGCGATGAAAACACAGACATATATCATAAGTATACCTCTGTTTGCCAAGGAGTGTACCGTGGTGCGTTGATTACTTTGTATAAATATATAAAGAAACGGCCGCGCGCTCTGCGCGGCCGTTTGGCATAGGTAGCCGTCAAAAGCAGACTCCACCTCGATATGAATGCGTGCCGAGAACTTCGCTGTCAGGATAGGCGTTGCGCCGTATCTTTTCAAAGCCACTGAATTCTGAAAAGTCGCCTTTCCAGGAATTTGAATATACAAATCCGCCAAACGGCTCTTGGTGCGTGACTGGGCCACGACAACCAAAAAACTCACCGCTTTTGTAGGTGTGGTAAAGTGCGTTTTTCAAAAAACCCAAAACAGACTTTTCGTACCATCCCTCATATGACATATGCCATACGAGGTCTTTGTTGTAGTAAATCAATGTCTGGCCGGTACTGCGGTGACTCTTTACATTGGTCACCCACATATCAATGACTCGCCAGTGGTTTGATTTAAATTCCACCTTGGTAGAGCCAGGTATGCTTATGATGGGTGCACCTTGAGCACCATTTGCGTACCCCTTTTTCATTGCATCAAAAAAGACTTGCTTGATGTTGTCGGTGTTCATTGTGTGTCTCCTTCGCTTTCGTTGAAGTTTTCTACATATGACATTACACAATTGTATACGCTGATTCAAGTTTTTTGGATTCTTATTCTAAAACACCGCGAATTCGGCGTATGCCGGCTGAAGATGCTTTTTCTTTAGCGATACGAAATACACCGCTAATCTCAGAGGTATTTTCTACATGCGGACCACCACAAAATTCAATTGAAAATGCATCACTGAATTGCGGGTCGTCAGAAGTAGCGGTTTTCGGACCGATAGAATATACACTCACCATATCAGGATATTTCTGTCCAAATTCGTGTTCCGCTCCGAGCTTCTCCGCTTCCTCTTTCGGAAGTGTTGTTTTTATCACCGGTAAACCTTCTTGTATTTTTTCATTTACAATTTTCTCTACTTCAGTGCGTTGCTCGTCGGTAAGTTTTTCTCCATATGAAAAGTCTATACGCAATCGCTCGCCGGTGATATTACTTCCACGTTGCTTTACTTCATCTCCAAGTACTATTTGCAGCGCTTTCAGAAGAAGGTGATGGACGGTATGATATTGAATCGTTTTTTCAGATGAATCGGCAAGTCCCCCTTTAAACTTTTGCTCTGCACCAGCACGGCTCTTTTCTTGGTGTTCTTTTTGCAGATTCCGCACCTTCTCCAAGTCTATTTCTATACCTTTATTTTCTGCAAGTTCTTGGGTTAATTCTATAGGAAAACCGTATGAGCTAAAGAGTTTAAATACTTCATCGGCAGTAATACTGCCCTTTTCAGATACTGCATTAAATTCACGCATACCGCGATCAAGTGTTTTTCTAAACTTTGCTTCTTCTTCGGTGAAGTGTTTTGAGATAGTCTCTTTTTGTTCGCTCAATTCAGGATATTGCTCTCGGTAGAGCTCACACAGTGGTTCTATGATTTCTACTAGTTTCCCTTCTCCAATTCCAAGTGTGTCAGCATACTGTACGCTTCGGCGTATGAGCCTTCGTGCAAAGTATCCTTGTTCAGTGTTTGATGGTACTACACCATCGCTCATCATAAAGACAACTCCACGGATGTGGTCGGCTATGATGCGATATGCTTTTGTGTTTTCTGCATACACAGTGGAGCTCATTTTTTCAATATGCGAAATAATAGTATTGAGAGAGTCAACTGCGAGGAATACATCAGGTTCGTTTTGTGATGCTGCTGCGATACGCTCCAGTCCTCCACCGAAGTCTA
Source organism: Candidatus Kaiserbacteria bacterium (assembly GCA_027082835.1). Classification (GTDB taxonomy): domain Bacteria; phylum Patescibacteriota; class Minisyncoccia; order Phycocordibacterales; family UBA2100; genus UBA2100. The sequence continues at coordinate 540 of JALWTP010000028.1, read as the reverse complement.
CATTTTTGTGTGGTAGATTTTCAAAGACACCATTTTTCTTTATGTATTCCATAAAGACGGAGTTACCAATTTCTACAAAGCGCCCACAATCGCAGTTGGGATGACAGTGCTCACCATATGCAGTATCGTGTGGAGTTCCGAAATCATAAAATATCTCAGAATCAGGACCACCTAATTCTCCATCGGGCATATTTTGCGGAATTCCCGATCGACTCCACCAGTTTTTGCTGGCATCATATCCAAATATGCGTTCATTCCCCTGTATACCGCGCTTGCTACCATCATCTTCGCTTCCCATAGCTGCATAAGACGCTTCAATTCCTTTTTCTTTGAAAAGGTTTTCCCATATATGTATAGACTCAGTGTCTTTTGGAAGATTAAGTGTGTCATCTCCAACAAATACGGTTACGAATAGTTTTTGTGGGTCAAGTCCTATTTCTTTCGTTAAAAATTCAAACACCCAAGGGAGCTGTTCTTCTTTAAAATAGTCCCCGAGAGACCAATTACCGAGCATTTCAAAAAAGGTAGTGTGTCTATTAT
>JALWTP010000027.1:732-4147 GCA_027082835.1 Candidatus Kaiserbacteria bacterium | reverse complement strand
TTATCACCTCTATAATCGAGGTATAGATAAAAGAAATATATTTTTCACAGAAAATGATAAGAAGCATTTTCAACTTTTAATGTATCTAAAAAATCAAAAAGAGAATAAGAAAGTTCGATGGGGTCGAGTTGATAAAAATAAGCTAATGGACCAGGAGTCTCCTGGTCCATTAGTGGAAATTGTTGCGTATGCATTGATGGATAATCATTTTCATATTGTTGTAAAAGAAATACAAGAGAATGGTGTCAGTACATTTATGTGTAGATTACTCACTGCACAGTCTATGTTTATGAATAAGAAATATGAAAGAACCGGTCCGCTTATGTGTCGACCTTTTCGTTCGAAGCATATTGATAGTGATAGATATTTTCGTTGGCTTATATCGTATGTTCATCTTAATCCTATTGATTTGATAGAAAAAAATTGGAAGGAAAAGGGTATAAAAGATTTAAAAAAAGCAAAAAAACATCTACACACATATGTATATTCGAGCTTTTTAGATTATTTTGGTGATGCGCGCCCAGAGAATTATATACTTACTAAAGATGCACTTCCTATCAATATTAATGATTTAGATGATGTGAGTAAGATGATTATTACTATAAAAGAGGATGGTGAATAAATATGTAAGTGGCCCAGGAGACTCCTGGGCCACTAATGGATCATTAGCGGAGGTTTTAGTAGCTTCTGCGTCTTCTTATGTTTTCTTTTTTGGTTTGGTATACTTATGGGTATATGAAAACACTAAAAGAAGCATATAAAGACGCATTAGAAAAAAAAGTTGCTATCGGGCATTTTAATATATCTGATTCTACACAGCTCAATGCGATAGCACAGGCTGCGAAAGACCTGAATGTACCGGTTATTATCGGAGTGTCGGAAGGCGAGCGAGATTTTGTCGGTCTGAAAAAGGCAGTGGCGGTGGTGCGCGCCGCGCGCGAGGAATATGATATAGAAATATTTATTAATGCAGATCATATGCATTCGGTGCAGGGGTGTATAGATGCAATAGATGCAGGTTTTGATTCGGTGATTTTTGACGGTACGAAAATGAGCGCTGAAGAAAACAAAGAAGGGGCGAAAGAGGTGGTCGCATACGCAAAAGAGAGAGGTGTCATTGTAGAGGCAGAAGTGGGATACATAGGCACATCAAGTAAACTGCTTGATGAAGTGCCGGATGATGTGGTGTTTGACTCACTGCCGACTGCAGATGAGGTGCTGTCGTTTGTGAAAGAGACGGGCATAGACGCAGTGGCTCCCGCTGTGGGAAACTTGCATGGAATGCTTAAAGGACGAGCAAATCCGTCATTGCATATAGACAGAATACGCGAGATACGAACAGCACTTGGAAATGAAGTCGGTATGGTATTGCATGGAGGGTCCGGACTTACGGATTCTGATTTTTCTCATGCTATAGAGGCAGGTATTAATGTGGTGCATATTAATACCGAGATACGCGTTGCGTATAGAAAGGGAATTGAAGCGTCACTGGAAGCAAAGCCAGAGGAGGTTGCTCCGTATAGATATCTAAATGGTGGCTATGACGGAGTGTACAAAACGGTCCGCAAGCGATTGCAGTTGTTTAATAAAATATCTTAACTTATAGACAAGTGGCCCAGGGGTCCCCTGGGCCACTTGTCTATTTTCATTTGGTGGTTTTTGGTCGGCACGCCCCGCGGGCAAAGCCCGCGGGGCGTTTTGTCGTTCGTTGTGTTTGTAGGTAAAGGCAAGTACAATAGAAGTATTATAGAGATAATACATAATATATGAGTATAGGAACCATAGTAATAGCAGTCGCCGTTGTCGTCATATTTTGGCTTGTTTTTGCCTATAATAAATTTGTACGGTTAATAAACCGAACAGACGAAGCGTGGTCTGATATAGATGTACAACTAAAACGACGATACGATCTGATACCGAACCTTATTGAATCAGTGAAAGGATATATGGCACACGAGCGAGGAGTGCTTGAAAAAGTAACCGAAGCGCGCACCAGAGCCATGGGTGCAAGTACCGTAGGCGAACAGAGTGAAGCGGAAAATATGCTCGCCGGTGCACTGAAGTCACTTTTCGCTGTTTCGGAAAACTATCCTGACCTTAAAGCGAGTCAGAACTTTGTAGAATTGCAACGCGAGCTAACTGATACAGAAAACAAAATACAGGCATCGCGTCGTTTCTACAACACCAATGTACGCGATCTAAACACTGCGATTCAGTCATTCCCGCAAAATATGATTGCAAACATTTTCAACTTTACTTCTCGTGACTTTTTTGAGTTGGATGAGGCTGACGCAGCAGCTAAGGAGCCAGTAAAAGTACAATTCTAAGTGTATGGCAAAGCGATACGGCAAATTGGTTCGCGATAATATACCCAACATCATTCGCGCTAACAAAGAAATACCTAATGTACGAGTGATGGACACAGATGAATACCGCAGAGAGCTTTTGTATAAACTCATAGAAGAGGCGGAGGAGGTGCGTCACGCGGGGTATGATCCGGATGGCATTGAGATAGTGACGGAACTTGCCGATTTGAAAGAGGTAATAGATGCGGTGGTAGATGAGTTCAACATAGATGAAGAGCTGATACAGAAAATAAAAGCGGAACGCAAAGAGAAAAGAGGGGCATTTAAAGAAAAATATTTCTTAGAATCAGTACAGTAATAAAAATATGGCGAGTTTGTATACGCAACAATCAAAAAATATCCATAAGACATGGCTGATAATGTTTTTGTTTTTGGTAGTGGTTGTAGGAGTGAGTTATGCAGCGGGTATGTATATAGGGAGCTACACCATAGTGGCGGTTGCCGTAGTATTTGCCCTTGGTATGAATGCGAGTGCCTTTTGGTTTTCCGATTCTATAGCGATAGCGTCTGCGCGGGCAAAAGAGGCAGATGTAGAAGAGTACAAAGATTTGCACAACACGGTAGAAAACTTGGCGATTACCGCGGGTCTACCAAAGCCAAAGGTGTATATAATAGAAGATGATGCACCAAACGCATTCGCTACCGGACGCGATCCGAAACACGCGTCTGTTGCAGTAACCACCGGACTTTTACAGACACTCAACAAGACAGAATTGGAAGGAGTGCTCGCACACGAGCTTTCACACATTGGAAATAGAGACATTTTGGTTATGTCTGCAGTGGTAGTGTTGGTAGGGTTTGTAGCAATTATAGCCGATATGGTGTGGAGAATATCGTTTTGGAGTGGACGAGATCGCGACAATAAGGCCGGAGGTGTTCTACTTCTTATAGGAATAGTTTTGATGGTGTTTTCGCCGATTGTTGCGCGTATTTTGCAATTTGCTGTTTCGCGTAAGCGAGAGTTTTTGGCAGATGCCTCTGGGGCACTCCTCACCAGATACCCCGAAGGACTAGCATCGGCACTTGAGAAAATAAGTGCATACGGGAGC
>JALWTP010000027.1:0-722 GCA_027082835.1 Candidatus Kaiserbacteria bacterium | reverse complement strand
TCAAATGCGACTGCGCATATGTTTATCAGCAATCCATTTGGACGACAGAAAGACAAGGGAAGTTTTATGGTGCGTATGTTTAGTACCCACCCGCCGGTACAAGAGAGAATTGAGGCACTTCGTGATATGAGTTAGCCACGGTGTGTAGTGCAATGGGTATGTTCATCGTTCCTTATTTCGTTTCTTATTGATATACCGATATACAAAATCGTCTACTATATAGGTGAGTTTTATAATCCAAAGATCGTTCGGTGATCGGCGTCTCTTTTTCATAATAAAGCGGGCGCCAATTCTTTTTGCAAAAAGTCCGTCCGTGATAATTTTATCGCCTATAACTATCATCGGCTTGTTTGGGTCACGGTTTGGTATGTCGTTGAGTATTTTTGTACTTGGCTTCTTGTGGTGCGAGTGCACACATATGGCATTTGTCGTCTGTGCTATATAGTCGCACCGTTTTTTATAAATGGTATTGGATACTATGAAAATGTCGTTTGATTGGTGGAGATGATTGATATGAGTGGCTGCGTCTGGTGCAATGGTATCTTCTCCATCTGCCATAAGTACACCATCTATATCGATTAAAAGGGTGGAGTTGCGAATGTTGAGTGCGTGAATGTCGTCCCATGAGTATTTTTTTAATTTCATAGAGAATATGGTACGCGACTTTTGCTTTTAATTCTATGGTTGGAAAACAACACTGGAATTGAGAGCAGTGGTCCAAT
>JALWTP010000026.1 GCA_027082835.1 Candidatus Kaiserbacteria bacterium | reverse complement strand
CAGTAGCAGGTGCCGGAGCCGGAGCAGACGCCGGAGGTGAAGAGAAGACTGATTTCACCGTGCACCTTGCAGCAGTAGGTGACTCAAAGATTGGAGTTATTAAAGCAGTTAAGGAAGTTCTTGGTCTTGGATTGAAAGAGGCAAAAGATCTTGTTGAAAGTGCACCTGTTGATGTAAAAACAGATGTGAAGAAAGAAGACGCGGAAGAAATGAAAGCAAAACTAACAGAGGCGGGAGCGACCGTAGAATTAAAATAGCGCCAGCATTTAATTCAAGGGAGCGGGAGTCCCGCACCAAACGCACCTCATGTGAACTACCACATTGGGTGCGTTTTGGTTTTGTGTTGTAATGAAATATTAATTTTCGCCGCATAGGTGTGTGTGGTACTATATTTCGTATGAATGATGTATTGAGCAAGTTGTTTGGAAGTGAAGCACGAGTAAAAATACTCCGCCTGTTTCTCTCTAACTTAGACACAAAGTATTCTACCGATGATGTGTGCAAACGCGCAAAGACACACATACAAACAACCAAAAAAGAGCTGTCACTTTTCTTGAAAATAGGATTATTGAAAAAGACCACCGCGTATGAAATAGAACCGGCAAAAGGAAAGCAGAAGAAAGATAAAAAGAAAAAAGTAATTGTATATACCGTTGATCAAAACTTTAAAGATTTAACAGCTCTTCGCAATCTTATTCTCAATATTGCGCCAACGGACGAAAAAGGAATATCACAAAGTGTAAGTGGTGTAGGGAAAATAAAATTACTCGTAATTGCCGGAGAGTTTATACAAGACCCAGACAGCAGGGTAGACATACTGGTAGTAGGAGATGCATTGAAAGAAGCAAAATTAAAGTCTGCAATAGGGAAATTGGAATCTCACATTGGCAGAGAGTTGCGTTATGCGGTGTTTACTACACAAGACTTTACCTATCGCCTCGGTATTTACGATAAGCTACTTCGCGATGTATTGGACTATCCTCACAAGATAATTGTAGACAAATTACCGGTAGGGTGGAAAGAAGTACATATGCGCAAGAAAAGTGATAGGGGGTAATACACATATACTATATACAAGTAAAAAAAGTTGGGTTTTAAATGGTAAAATACAGGGAAGGTCGTAATTACCATTATCAAATTTCACATATAACGCCTAGGCAAAAAATCGTTTATGTTGATTCAATCATGGGCAGCTGCTATACAGCAGTCGTTTCAAGAAGTTTGGCTAAACTTTGTTATCTTTGTACCAAATATCGTCGTAGCAATTATTGTACTTGCTATCGGATGGGTAACTGGTGCAGTACTCGGGAGAATTACCGCACAAGTGGTAGATGCTCTTAAGGTAGATAACGCACTTCGTTCAGCCGGTATTGAAGAGGCGGTAAATCGTGGAGGGTTCTCACTCAGTGCAGGAGGACTGCTTGGCGGACTCGTAAAATGGTTCGTTATCATAGTATTCCTTATGGCCGCGGTTGAGGTTCTCGGACTACAACAAGTTAGTATATTCCTTAACGATGTGGTTCTTTATTATCTTCCACAGGTATTTGTAGCAGTCTTAATACTTTTGATCGCTGCAGTACTTGGAGAGTTTGTAAAGAATTTTGTTGTCGGAGCAGCACGCGCTGCAGAGATGACAAGTGCACACTTCCTCGGAGGAATTGCAAAATGGGCTATTTGGATATTTGCATTTTTGGCAGCACTTGCACAACTTAATGTTGCCGCAACTTTTGTAAACACATTGTTTGCAGGAGTCGTAGTAGCATTGGCACTTGGATTCGGACTTGCGTTCGGACTCGGTGGGCAAGATGCAGCAGCAAGATATCTTGAACAGCTCCGTTCAGAAATGAGTCACAAAAAATAGTCTTCTATTTTTTACTCTCAATAAAACACCCCGCGCCTTAGGCGCGGGGTGTTTTGCCTTGTCCGATCATATACGGTCATTGGACTGGAAAGCGCGCAATATAGAGTATATAGGTAAGATACAATCGCAGATACTGCAAGAAGTTTTAGACAAGCTCGGAACTCTCGTTAGTGAGTAGGTAATTTCGCGCATGTATTGACATGGACATAGACAGTATGCTTCTATTGCTTTAGAAAACTTCACTTTCAGCAAACTAGAAAGGATGTCGCTATGCAGACGAACAAAGCAACCCACATGGTTTTCTCCGGTCCGACTACGGTGAATTTGCCGGAGGATAAAAGCATCCGGCGATTGATAGACCTCAAGGGTGTAGAGTTGAACAATGACGCAGAAAGGCTTTTTTCTTTGGTAGAGACTCTGCCACCATTGGGAACAAGAATCATCTCGTTTTATGAGAACACTGGTTCTTATAATGACTTTGAGGTGATACGGAAGTTTGGCGGAGAGGAGAAGGTAGTATTTCCTTCTCTTGCAGATCTGGAAACAGTCATGAGCAAGATCATAATTAGTGAACCGATTCCCGATATTGGTACTTATCGGGATGATCGTACCAATGTTTTTTACGTATGGGATTCGGCACATCCAAAGATACTGAAAGTTTATTGCTATGTGCCGAGTTATTGTACATTTTGGTGGATAGATTGTTTTCCGATCGACAGATTTGATTGTCATTCGAGATGTCGCTTCTTTCTACCGTGACTGAATATGGAATGAATGTTTCCCCCGAGTGCGTATGCGCTCGGGGGTATTTTTTATATTGTGTGTCCAAAAGAGGTCTTTGAATATAGAGTATATTTTTGAATAGCCGGGTGGGTGAAGACGCGCCGTAAACGCAATCGACCTTATCTCTTTTTGTTTGACATTTTCTTCTGTTCGTATACAATGGCGTCCACGTATATGAGTAATAAAAATAATCGAAAAGCGAGCCGGTAGGTATCTTTTTTATTGAAGTACCGAAGGCCGCGTACGCGGTTTTTTTCTTACTAGGATATACGGGTTCATTGACAGTTACATAACATTGAAATCGACATGCAGAAATAGTGTGCTCTATTTATTGATTAGCGACATAAGGCGAGTGATATGAAAATACATTTTCATATCCGAGCCGAGGAGCTAATATCAGTTTCAGCTGATATTTTGTAGTCTAGCCGACTACGGGTCTTTTCGTCGTAGAGCGCACATTGCATTTTGTCGCGCGACTTGTCGCGCGACATAACAAAAACTATCAGGAGCATTGCTCCACGACAGCCTCACCGGGCTTGTCGGATAGTTTTGAACCGCCAACATATCCAAAGTGGTTTGGATGTGTTGGTGCAAGACACAAACACAAAGCGGTTAAGGAACTCCTTACAGGAAGTTCCATTAAGGGCGCATGGTGGATGCCTTGACTGAATGAAGCGATGAAAGACGTGGTCTGGCTGCGATAAGCTTCGGGGAGGTGCCAAACAACCTTCGATCCGGAGATCTCTGAATGGGGGAACCCGATACGGTAACACCGTATCATCTGGCAATTATTGTCGGAAGCGTACCCGGGGAATTGAAACATCTTAGTACCCGGAGGAATAGAGACCAATAGGAATTTCCTTAGTAGCGGCGAGCGAAACGGAAGAAGCCCAAACTGAGCACCACTTTTTAATTCTGAATGTTGATATTTTTTAAGAGGGAAAATTAGGTTGGAAGAAAGAGTGGACGAAGGTCTTTACTTCAGATCGTAAACACATCTCCTTAACTCACCGGAAGAACGCGACAGCGTGGGAGCCCCCTCTACCTTGCTTATTTTACAAAGAAATAAGCTCTCTTAAAAAATATCAACACCAATTTGGAATTAAAAAGTGGTGCTCGGGGTTGTAAGGTAGTAATGCTACATTTATGTGGGAAGAGTTACAAAACGAGTTGTTAAAGGAACAACCTGGAAAGGTTGACCCCAGAGGGTAATAGTCCCGTACTTGAAAACAATCTCGACTCTTTGATTACTATTCTTGAGTAGCTCGGGACACGAATAGCCCGAGTGAATCTGCCGGAACTAACCGGTAAGGCTAAATATTCATTCAGATCGATAGTGAACAAGTACCGTGAGGGAAAGGTGAAAAGAACCCCGGTGAGGGGAGTGAAATAGAACTGAAACCATGTGTCTACAAGGAGTCGGTCTGGTAACTAGTTCCTGGTGAACTGGTAGCTGGTATACTGTATAAGTATGAAAAGTTATAAAGATTTAGATGTGTATAAACGATCGTATAATTTAGCGATACAAATACATAATCTATCTTTAAAGTTTCCAAAAGAAACACAATTTGATCTCGCTGATCAGATTAGACGATCATCTCGATCCATTCCTTCAAATATTGCAGAAGGATATGGTCGTAAGAAGTCAAATAAGGATGTCATCAATTTTATAAGAACATCCTTAGGATCAAATGACGAAGTATTATTTAATTTGGAATTTTTAAAGGATATTAAATTGGTGTCAAATAAAGAATATCAATCGCTAAAAGATGGATATACTATATGTGGCAAACAACTTACACAACTACTAAAACATTTAACTAATAACTAACCAGTAAACCAGTAAACTAGAAACTAGTTACCAGTACGGCGTGCCTATTGAAGAATGAGCCAACGAGTTTATATATATGGTCGGCTAAGCCCTTATAGGGTGGAGTCACAGCGAAAGCGAGTGTGAATAGCGCGTATATGATCGTATGTATAAGACCCGAAATCAGGTGAGCTTACCATGAGCAGGGTGAAGGATTTCGAAAGATATCTGGAGGCCCGAACCGTTGCGTCGCGTAACGCGCTCGGATGACTTGTGGTAAGGAGTGAAAAGCTAATCGAACTTGGTAATAGCTGGTTCTCTCCGAAATAGCTTTAGGGTTAGCGTCGTGTGTTCCTACTGGGGGTAGAGCACTGGCAGGTGTGAATAGGGCGAAAGCTCGTCACTCCTATCAAACTCCGAATACCAGTAGCTAATAGCACGGCAGTTAGAGTCAGGGGGCGAAGCTCCTGTGCTCAAAAGGGAAACAGCCCAGATCGCAGTTTAAGGTCCCTAAATCAATACTAAGTACAAACGAGGAGGTGAGGTTTCTTCGACAATGAGGAGGTTGGCTTAGAGGCAGCCACCCTTTAAAGATAGCGTAACAGCTCACTCATTCAGAGACCTTGCGCCGAAGATGATCGGGGTTAAGTATTGTACCGAAAACGCGGATGTCACACCTCTTGAGGTGTGGCGTGGTAGGAGAGCGTTCCATTGGCGATGAAGGCGAAGGGGTGACCCACGCTGGAGCATATGGAAGTGATAATGTTGGCACGAGTAACCGCAAGATGGGTGAGATTCCCATCCGCCGAAATACCAAGGTTTCCTGGGCTATGAAGATCAGCTCAGGGTTAGTCGGGCCTAAGCCGATCCCGAACGGGGGAGGCGATGGACATACGGTTAATATTCCGTAACTCGCGCTATGTGCGATGGAGTGACGGGGGATATAAGTACAAGCATCTTATTGGATTGATGTTTTTTATTCCAAGCAAGGATACATAGGAAAATCCGTGTATCACATACTTGCGAGAATCGAAGAAATTTCTAAGTTCGCTTAGAGAGATTTGTGCGAAGAGCCCTCCAAGAAAAGCTTCTAAGCTTCAACATAGTGTGAACCGTACCGCAAACCAACACAGGTGGTAGAGTCGAGAAGACTAAGGCGAACGGGTGAAAGATCCTCAAGGAACTCGGCAAAATAGCGACCGTAACTTAGGGATAAGGTCCCCCAGCCGTAAATTTAGTCTTGAATTATTTGCTACACTATATGGTAAATATGTACTGTATTTATGTAATTCAACACAACGAAACAAAGGAAATCTATATTGGAAAAACCAATAATATAAAAAGACGACTTAAAGAACATAATTCCAATAAACAAAAAGCAACTATAAGGAAAAATGGAATATGGATTTTGATTTATTTAGAGGTTTATCGCAGCAAGAAAGATGCAGATGATAGAGAAAACTCTCTAAAACAACATGGAAGTAATAAACGATGGTTAAAGAAAAGGATTTCCAACAGTTTTCTTCAAGATTAAATTTACGGCTGGGCGCAGCGAAAGAGTCCTGGCGACTGTTTATCAAAAACACAGCTCCCTGCGAACTCGTAAGAGGATGTATAGGGGGTGACACCTGACCAATGCCGGAAGGTTAAGCACGGAGGGTCGTACTGGTTACTGGTCACTAGTTGACTGGTAGCTGGTTGTGATTTTGCGAAGCAAAATCACTGGTGCGCATTGCGCACAACCAGCAACCAAAAAACTAGCTACTAGCAACCAGTACGGCTGGGCTGTGTAAGCCCCGGTCAATGTCGGCGATAACTATAATCGTCCTAAGGTAGCGTAATTCCTTGTCTAGTAATTTTAGACGTGCACGAATGGTGTAACGACTGGGACACTGTCTCGAGGATTTGCCCGGTGAAAATGCAATTCCGGTAAAGATGCCGGATACCTGCAGCAGGACGGAAAGACCCCAGGAGCTTTACTACAGCTTGATATTGGGGGCGTGTAAATAATGCGTAGCATAGATGGGAGGCTTTGATGCAATTCTTTTGGGAGTTGTTGAGCCGTTAGTGAAATACCATCCTTTATTTATGCGTCTTCTAACCAGTGAGGAAAAACCTCATCGAGACAGTATCTGGCAGGTAGTTTTAGTGGGGCGCTATCCTCCTAAAAAGTAACGGAGGAGTTTAAAGGTTCTCTAGGCGCGGATGGAAACCGTGCCGATAGTGTATAGGCATAAGAGAGCTTGACTGTGAGACGTACGTGTCAAACAGGTGCGAAAGCAGAACTAAGTGAACCTATAGTTTGCTTTAGATGCAGCTACAGATTAACGGATAAAAGTTACCCTGGGGATAACAGGCTGGTACCGCCTAAGAGTTCATATCGCCGGCGGTGTTCGGCACCTCGATGTCGGCTCACCTTATCCTGGGGCTGGAGAAGGTCCCAAGGGTTTGGCTGTTCGCCAATTAAAAAGGTACGCGAGCTGGGTTCAGACCGTTGAGAAGTTATCTTGTATGACTTCTCAACAGTCTGAATCCCGAGGCTAAATTCTATTGAATTTAAAAGACATCATTCACGGCGGCACAAAGTAGTAATATTTTGTTGCTTAAGTTGGCTATATCGGTAAAACCAAGCGCCATTTGCAAGTGCTCGGCAATACCGAGGGAAGTTGTAATTGACCCCGTAGAGACTAAACGCCAACCATCCTACCAATTTGGAGGATGAAGATATAGTCCAATTCTATGACCATAAGAAAGCGTGAGACAGGTTGGTCGTAATCCGCTGCAGGCGTCGATTTTTGAGAAGATCTGTGGATAGTACGAGAGGACCTCCATGGACTGACCTCTGGTCTGTCGGCTGTTTCGCCAGAAGCACTGCCGAGTAGCTATGTCGGGAATGGATAACCGCTGAAAGCATCTAAGCGGGAAGCCAACTTCAAGATAAGAAATCATTTGAGATCCGTAGGAGACTACTACGTTGATAGGCACTAGGTGTAAGTATAGTGATATGCTAAGCCGAGGTGTACTAATTCATCGAGGAGTTTCCTGTATGGAGTTCTACAACTGTTTTGTAGACGCCGCTATATATTTTTATATTTTTAGTGAGCGTAATGATGTCAATCTGTATGTCGATTTCAGTGTTATGTAGCATACATATGTATGTATGTTTGAATGTGGGGGAGTAAGCTCAATTGGGAGAGCTCCGTGATGGTGAACAGCTAAAGTAACAAGTCATCTCCTTTTGGTTGTGCTGTTGTTGATCATCTATCGCTTCGAGCACAAACGGGTGTGCAGGTTCAAGTCCTGCCTCCTCCTCGTCGGTGTGTAGCTCAGCTTTCGGTAGAGCGTTTGCTTTGGAAGCAAAAGGTCGTGAGTTCAAATCTCACCACACCGACCACACCTCTCATACAGTGAGAGGTCCACATTCAAGCATGTATACATAGCATTTAAACAGTTTGAATATTGTATGTTGGTGCTTTATCGAAGGGGGTACACCCGTTCTCATTCCGAACACGGAAGTTAAGCCCTTCTGAGGCGATGGTAGTCGTAAAGGCAAGAGTAGCTCGGCGCCAACATAGAGTATTTAAACAGTGAAAGGCAAGAGTAGTCTATATTCTCATTGCGCCAACATAGAGTATTTAAACAGTGAAAGGCAAGAGTAGTCTATAGTCTTCTTGCACCAACATAGAGCATTCAAAAGAAACGAATAAAAAACAAACAGAATGATGTATCATTCTGTTTGTTTTTTGTATATTTATAGTGTTGCGTAGGTTTGCTATACTATAGCTATGTCTACTTCACCTTGGGCCAAAAGAAGAAAACGAATTTACGGAACCGGTGCTTTAATACTTGTTGCCGCAGTATTAATTCCAATTATATTTTACGCTTCGTATACCCCACCTACTTGTTTTGACGGCAAAAGAAACCAAGGAGAAACCGATATAGATAAAGGAGGGCCATGTAAACTATTAGACGCACGATTTATACAACCACTTTCGGTGCAGTGGGCTCGTCCATTTCTTATCCGACACGGATTTTATAACGCAGTTGCATATATAGAAAATGTAAATAGAGAAGCGGGAATTAAAGATATTATTTATAAATTCCGATTGTATGATAGCCAAAATATATTGGTGGCAGAGAGAACAGGGCGCACACCAATATATCCGGCAAAAGTATTTCCTATTTTTGAAAGCAGAATTGGAACCGGTGAGCGTATACCGGTGCGCGCCACATTTGAATTCATTTCACCGAAAAAATGGGAAAAAATGCAAGATGCAACTAAGGGTATACGAGTATCAAATACAAAGTTTGATACCACACTCGGGTATCCGCGTATAACAGCGGAAGTGAAAAACAATACACTTGATAGAATACGAAGAATTGTGCTCGTAGCCACTGTGTTTGATACTACCGGTAATGCAATTAATGCGAGTCATACTTTCTTAAACAAATTGGATGCAGGAGAAACACAAGAGATAGCATTTACTTGGCCGGAACAATTCAAACAAAAAGTTGCGCGTATAGATGTGGTGCCATTGGTTGAAGCACGATAGGTATATGAACATATTTAGAAATACACCTTCATCTTTATTTGGTCATATAGATATTATATTACTTACATCAGCACTACTTATATCAGCCGCAGGGCTGGTCACTATGTATGGATATCTGGGTAGTAATGAGTTTTTCTATAAGCAGATTGTATGGCTCTCTATAGCACTTATATTTTCTATTGGTGTGAGTTTCGTTGATTTTCGTTTTTTTCGGCGCACCAGCGTTGTTGTTTTTCTATTTATTGCTACTGCGGTGTTACTCGGTTCGGTGTTTGTATTCGGAGATATAGTGAAAGGGGCGCAAAGCCGATTTAGTTTTGGAGGTGTTGCCATACAGCCGGCAGAGTATGCAAAACTTGTCGTTATTATTTTGCTTGCAAAATATTTTTCTCGCCGTCACATAGAGATAGCACAAATTCGTCATGTTATAGTATCCGGTCTTTATGCATTCGTTATATTTCTTCTTATTGCAAAACAGCCCGACTTTGGATCGGCAATAATGATTTTCTTTATATGGTTAGGAATCGTTTTAGTGTCCGGTATTTCCAAAAAGCATCTTGCATTGGTTGCTATACTTTCCACACTTGCAGTAGCGGGAATGTGGGCATTTGTTTTTGCCGATTATCAAAAAGCAAGGATTATGAATTTTATACATCCACTCGCTGATATACGCGGAACTGGCTACAACGCCTATCAATCAACCATTGCGGTAGGTTCGGGAGAGGTTTTAGGAAAAGGAATTGGATATGGTACACAAAGTAAACTACAGTTTCTTCCGGAATATCAGACCGACTTTATATTTGCATCTTTTGCGGAAGAGTGGGGTTTTGTAGGAGTTCTTTTCTTAATGGCATTATTTCTGGTGTTGTTTTGGCGACTTTTGGTACACGCACATTTCGGTGCCAGTAATTTTGAGACTTTGTTTATATTGGGAGTAGTTATCCTATTTGTAAGTCAGTTTATGATACATGTGGGAATGAACATAGGTATTCTTCCGGTTACCGGTGTGACGATACCGTTTATGAGCTATGGTGGATCACATTTATTGATGGAGTTTATAGCACTTGGTATGGTAATGTCGATGCGTCGGTACTCGCGTGTGGTACATAAAGAAAATGCTTGGTTTGAATTTATCGGAGTGTAGCATTTATTGTGTTTACATAGTATAAAGGAGTATATATGGGTATGAATCGCATGACATATCTTATATTGGCGCTCGGAGATATCAGCACACTTTATTTTTCGGTGTGGGTCACAATGTACGCACGGTATTTCGGACATCCTGACTTCTCCATTTTATATGCTCACCTATACTCCTTTACATTCCTTTTTATTCCATGGTTCGTGATTTATGTTGGAATTGGATTGTATGGCGCATATACATTTATATACAGAAGGCGTCTTTCTCAAACAATTCTCACTGCACAGTCGCTCAATATGATTATTGCGGCAGTGGTATTTTTCACAGTGCCGATATTTCACATCACACCTAAAACCATTCTGGTGGTGTATTTAATCGTCTCTACCATGCTTCTCTATATATGGAGAGTATTTATATATCCAAATATGATACATCAAACTAAAAAAGGAGCGGTGTGTATAGGCGATGGCGAAGACATACAAGAGCTTGCCAGTATTATTCAAAAAGACTCTCTCTATCCATTATTCATAAAGGCGATTATGCATCCCTCAATGCACAATACCGAAGAGATACAAAAAGCCATTCGTCTTTTGGTTGAGGGAGAAGCTATCTGTGCATTGGTGGTAGATATGAGTGCGATAAAAGATGAAAGCTTGATGGAATATATTTACGAGACCACTCATAAAAACAATAAAGTACTTTTCGTTAATGCGCTTGATTTATACGAAGAAGTGTTTGAGCGACTCCCTCTTTCTATGATAGATGATCGTTGGGCACTTGAAAATGTTTCGCTTGCACCGAGACGCATCTATGGCATCTTTAAACGAATTATTGATATAGTGCTGAGTATAGTGCTTTTGCCACTGGCAGCCCTGCTGATATTCTTTTCTGTGATGGCGATAAAAATAGAAGACGGAGGACCAGTGTTTATATCACAGAAAAGGAAAGGCAAGGGAGACAAGAATATATATACCTACAAACTGCGAACGATGACATTCTCTGACGCTGGAGTATGGATTGGCAATAGTGACAATAAAATAACCAAAGTGGGAAGCATACTGCGCAAAACACACATAGACGAACTCCCACAGATACTCAATGTATTGGGTGGAAGCATGTCGTTTGTTGGCCCACGACCCGACATAGTCGGACTGTACAATACATTAGTGGAGACCACACCTTTGTATTCTATGCGATACCTCATTACTCCGGGTATTACCGGATGGGCACAAGCAGTACAAATATATGACAAAGGAAATATTAGCCCACAGTCATTTGAAGAAACAAAAGTGCGATTGCAGTACGACTTATACTATGTAAAAAATCGATCTCTCTTATTGGATATTAAAGTTGTACTCTTAACAGTAGGAGTGGTGATAAAAACTATGTTTGTACGCAATAAAAGGATATAGGTTACACAATAGAGTGATAATGTGTGAAGTATGGAATTTTACAAAAAAAAGTATAGTATAGTGTCATGTTAAAAAGACGATTAATAGCATTGGCGCTTATTATTGCAGCAGGCGCTTTAGGGTGGAGTATATATTCCACACAGATTAACAAAACAAAAGAGTTCAAACTCGGCCTTGATTTGTCTGGGGGAACTCATTTGGTATATAAAGCAGATACCAGCAATCTATCACCTGCGGACATACCATCTTCTATGGCGTCACTTCGTGATACCATAGAGCGCCGTGTAAACTTATTTGGTGTTGCTGAGCCAATAGTACAGACAGAAAAAGCAGGGGCACTTTCAGGAGAAGTGCAGAACCGCCTCATCGTAGAGCTTCCCGGAGTAACCGATACACAACAGGCGATTGATTTGTTGGGTAAAACTCCCGTATTGGAATTTAGATTACAAAAACCTGCCAGTGAGCAAACCGTTGATGCAAGTAAAGTAGGGAAAGATGGAAAAATTAATCTGTCAGTTGGAGACACATTTGGACCGGCGATATTGACCGGAGCGCACTTAGACAAAGCACAACTTCAATTTGGGCAGGGTAATAGTCATGGAAGCTTGTCTAACGAGCCCACTGTTGTCCTTAATTTTACGAGTGAAGGGGGGAAGATATTTGGCGACTTTACCTCAAAGCATGTGGGAGAAGTGTTTGGCATTTTCTTGGACGGGCAGCTTATATCAAGTCCCGTTATTCGAGAGAAAATTACCGGTGGAAGCGCGGTTATCTCCGGCAACTTTACACCTGATGAAGCACGAACACTCGTACGCAACCTAAACTTTGGTGCATTGCCATTGCCTATTGAATTACTTTCAAGCGAGACCATTGGTGCATCACTTGGTGAATCTACTCTTGAAAAAGGTATACAGGCTGGTATATGGGGGATCATTATTGTCGCTTTGTTCTTGTTGTTATGGTATCGACTACCGGGACTCATCGCTGTTGTATCACTTGCTATATATATAGTACTTATGCTCGCTATCTTTAAATTTATGCCGGTAACACTTACCGCAGCGGGTCTTGCGGGATTTATACTCTCTATTGGTATGGCGGTAGATGCAAATGTATTGATATTTGAGCGAATGAAAGAAGAGTTAAACAGTGGAAAGTGGACTCACAACGCAATTCGTGACGGATTTAAGCGTGCATGGCTCTCAATCCGTGATGGAAACCTTTCAAGTATTATCACTGCCGTTATTTTATTCTGGTTTGGTACTTCAATGGTAGAAGGTTTTGCGCTGGTATTTGGTATTGGAGTCTTGGTATCTATGTTTTCAGCAATTACCGTGAGCCGTACTTTGCTATTGGCTTTGGGCGACTATGAAAACAAAGGTATAGTGAAATTCTTATTCGGTAATGGATTAAAATAATATGATAGTTGTTAAATACAGAAAAATATTTTTTGCCATCAGTGGAATTATCGTTGCTGCATCTATCGGAGCAATTGCCATTTTTGGACTCAACTTTGGTATTGAGTTTACCGGAGGCGATATTGCAAAAGTGGTGTACGAACAGCGACCGGCAAAATCAGTCATTGCTGATAAAATACAAACATTTGATATTGGTGAGTATTCACTCCGCGCTTCAGGTGAAAAATCGTTCATATTGCGCACTCGCGCACTAAAAGAAAAGGAGCGAGCGGAAATACTAAGTACTCTTAAGAGTACCGGAGGAAATGTAGAAAGTTTTAACTCAGTAGGGCCAACCATAGGAAAAGAATTGCGTAACAAAGCATGGATAGCGATTCTTATTGTTATATTGTCAATTATTCTTTTTGTTGCATTTACTTTCAGACAGGTAAGTAAGCCGGTAAGTTCGTGGAAATATGGACTTATAGCCATAGTCGCACTGATGCACGATGTGATCGTACCGGTAGGGTTATTCGCTGTACTCGGACACTTTCTTGGAGCTGAAGTAAATGTACTGTTTGTGATGGCTATATTGGCAATCCTTGGCTACTCGGTAAACGATACCATCGTGGTATTTGACCGCGTACGCGAAAACCTTCGAGAAAACGAAAAATCAAATCGCAAAGAAGATTTTGAAATTACTGTCGGGAAGTCGCTCAATCAAACATTTGTACGCAGTGTAAATACTTCACTTACTACGCTACTTGCACTTCTTGCGTTGTTTTTCATTGGATCAAGTGTGACCCAAGACTTTGCGTTGGTACTTATAGCCGGAGTTATTGCAGGTACCTATTCATCTATCTGTTTGGCAACACCGCTTTTAGTGACTATGCAACGCTGGGCGCAAAAGTAATATGTCTGAGGTAACAAAAAAAGAAGCATCTGTGAATCGCATTGCACTTGAGTATCTTATTACTTCTATTTTTATAGTACCTTTACTAACCACGGGAATAGTATATGGGAGCATGTGGTTGTTAAAACCATCTTTGTTTGAGTGGTTTATGTCGCAAGCAACATTTTCCATAGCTATGGGGATTGTCGATTTTGGATTTGGTATAAGTTCCTTAATTTTAGGTGTATGGTACGGTGCTCGCTACGTTGCAAAAAGATATGTTATAAAAAATATAGATAATATACTTAAAAGAGCCATTGTTTGGTATATAGTTTTAGGTGTTTTAGTTATGATTGTAGAAGTGGGTAGTTTTTTGTTTCCCGATCCAGAGGCTCCTATTACCATAGTAAACATTGTCTGGGATGCAATGACTTATATAGTTTACGGGGCAGTTATATATTATTGGGGAAAGAAAATACTTCATAAATATACAGATAACTAAAAAGAAACACCCCGCCGGCAAGCCGGCGGGATGTTTGATTACGCAGTCTCATACAAATCTTGCATTGTGTGTGTTGGTATACGAATTGACGATACTTTCTTCACGCAAGGAATGCGTTCAAGCAGAGACTTTAGATGTTTCCGTGCTTCCGTATATGACGCAAACACCTCCTCAAATTGCGGTTGATAGTATACCCGCTCTGAAGGATTTGGTCCCAAGAATGAGTACTGCAATTTTCCATCAACCAAATGCACTCCTTGCACCTTAGTCTTCAGTACAAAGTGCTCGTGTACAAACGGTCTTTTGGATGCGAGTATATAAGGCATCGCCGGATGTACGGCAATATATGCAGGATATCCCGGAGCGATATGCTGTTTGCGCAGTTCTGCCAAGACTTTGTCTCGCTGGACCGTCTTGCCATATCGCACAAAAACCATCGGCTTTTCTCGTACAATCGCCGGTTCTGAGGCAATGCGTGCAATGCGTCTAGATTCAATCATATCCGGTGGATATTCTTTGAATCGGACGATGCTTCCATCACGATCCTTGAAAGAAAACGGAATAGAAGTCACCACTTCTTTGGTGAACGAACCGTCTCCTTTGTTTTTTTCATAGTACACATCGCCGAGTGATAGGTCACTTTCGTAGGTCATTACATACTCCTTTGTCTGGTTTTCTGTAAATGACTATACACATATTTAAGACTCACAGCAATACCTTGACCGCGCTCGCTAAATCCGTATAATAGGCGCTACTGTCTATGGAGGCAGTGTACAGTTTTTTGACAATTACATATCGATTAAAGTTTAGTTTTGTCTTTTTTAAAAGACAAAATTAGATAGCAATCATCACACTTCCAATATGCAATTTTAGGAGCGCATATTGGAAACAAAAAACAACACAGATAGGTAACACTATCTGAACTTGTTTATTCTTTTTACGCTATTGCGTGTAGCATATTGATGAATTACATCAGTGCTGTGCGCTTTAGAAACCAGAGACAAAAGAAATCCATCTTTATCCGGATGGGATATATTTTCTTTTGTTTCGTTCACTAACTAAATGTACTTTAGTACATTTTTTAATTAGAGTTTGATCCTAGCTCAGGGTGAACGCTGGCGGCATGGATAAGGCATGCAAGTCGAATGCAGCCGTACTTTTACGGAGGAATTTCTTACATAGTGGTATTACTACTACATTGTGAGTATTGAAAATAATTTTGAGTCCAGAAGACTCAAAATTGGAATAATTGTTTCGTAAAAGTACGGCTGCATGGCAAACGGGGTAGTAACAGGTAGGAACGTACCCAGAAGTCGGGCATAACCCGGAGAAATCCGGAATAATTCCCGATGGTATGCCACACTTTACGAAGTGTGGCATTAAAGATTTATCGCTTCTGGAGCGGCCTGCTG
>JALWTP010000025.1 GCA_027082835.1 Candidatus Kaiserbacteria bacterium | reverse complement strand
GACTACTGCTCCTACTGAGGCAAGTGCTACTGCAATGAGGGTGAGTACATACGCTACATCATTTGTTCCGGTGTAGGGTACTTGGTTGATGCGAACATAGTCGTATGCGGGGGTGTAGTTGGTTTGAGCGACAGTAACTATCGGCGGATGATACACCACTGGAGTGGTATATACACCGACTGTCTTCGTACAGGTAGCCCGCTCACCCGATGCATTGTATACCGTCATTATGTAATTCTTTGTGTTGTATGGGTATACAGTACGGCTACCATAAAAAGATACACTTCCTATACCTTCGTTTATATATGCAGAAGTTGCGTTAGTAGAACTCCATGATAGATTCACCGGATTTCCCGCCTGTACCGAACTCACATTCGTATTGATAGTACAAGAAGGCGGATTATGATGAATAATTGGTGGAGTATATACCGATATATGCGCAGAACAGGTTTGCTGCCCCCCATTTCCGTATACGGTAAGTGTATAGTTTCCACTGGTTTGTGGATACACCACGCGTGATCCTACGGTGCTTACACTACCAAAAGTAGAGAAAGTGGCACGATTTGCGTATGAAGAACCCCACGAGAAGGTTACCGAGTCACCTTTTTGTACTGATGTTTTGTTGGTATCAAGATAACAAGTTGGTGCGTGTACGGGAGGTGGTGTTGTTACCAGCACGCGAGTACTACAACTTGCCGTTCCTCCAGCACCAGTTACGGTCATAGTATATATTGTTGAAGCACTTGGAGTAACACTAACCGAACCATCAGTAGAAACACTTCCTATACTATTATCAATACGAGCACTCTGTGCATTGCGTGATGTCCAAGAAAGTGTAGTACTTTGTCCATTGTTAATCGTAGATGGAGAGCTGCTTATCGTACACGAAGGTGCAGGAGTAGGCGGAGTAGGAGGAGTAACGAGAGGATTACCCTCTCCGCCGCCAAAAAATCCACCGGTATTTCCACCTCCGCAACAACCTCCATCTCCACCTCCTCCACCATATGCAAGTGCCACAGAGTTAGATGAAAGTGAGATATTTGAAATCCCGACTTGTCCATTGCCATTTGATAGTACGGGAAGCACTGCAAATATACCTACGATAAGAATCGCAAAAGTAATGGCTATATATGTAATATTGTTTTTAATAAAAGTCATACTTAAATATTTGTTATCTCTTAATTTTCTTATCTACACCAGTACACAAGAAAATCAAAAATAATAAATATGGTGCCGGCAGAAAACCTGATGGTTTTCTGCCGATTCCACTTTTGGAGTGAAAGGAAGATTTACCCCCCTTTCCACATCCGAGCTATATCATCGCTCGTCAGTCGGCCGTGCTGGCGTTTGAAGTAGCTAGCTTCGGTCCCGTTGAAGTAGTAATGTCCAACGGACCCACAAACCGTGAAGTCGCTCACGGTTCGCATCCACTGCTTGGGGACACAGATCACCTTGGTGAACACGCCCCCCTCCCGCTTCCAGCCAACATTGCGGAAGCGGGTGATGACTCGCACTCCGCGCTTATCGGGATTGCGGACATACCGCCCCCGATACAGCAGAAGAGCCGACGGCTCCCTCTGCATCATCTTGGCGCACGAGACCGGCTCGCGCGTCTGCGCGAGTTTACCGGTGTACGCCGGCAACTGTTGCGCCCGATGCCACGCGGAGCATGCATTTATTGCCTGCATACTGGGCGGACAGGCAGTACCCGCGGTTGCGGTCGCCGGCGTGAAGCCAGCCACAAACCCAATGAAAAGCGCCGTGATGACGCCGAAGAAAATGCGTGTCATAACGCTCTCCTCTCTCTTTCTTTGTTGACTTAAAAAACAAAACGCTCCTGTCTAACCAAGTAGTGTGATCAAAAGGAGCATTTAACTGCCTAAATACTAACATTTAATGCCTAAAATGTCAATACCTTGTCAAGTATTGCACCACACTCAAATACATCGTCTAAACAAGCAATAATGTAGCGATTAATCGCTAGTTTTTTGAACCAGTGGACCAGGAGTCTCCTGGGTCACTCGCCAATCTTTTCTTCCTTCTCTTCGCCTAATGCTGTGATGATACAACAAAACCCCGCACGCTTGCGTGCGGGGTTTTGTGTTACGAGTCGTTGACTGTGATTAAAATGAAAGTCGTGGACCGTTTTCGTCGTTTATCAGTGAGAGTGTTGGTGTGTTGTTGTCGTCACCTTCTGTTTCGTTTTCATTCTCATTTTCAGTATCTTCCTTTACCTCTTCACTGAGTGTTACGGGAGTGTTTCCAGTGAGTCCTGCAAATGCGTAGGCGATGTTTCCTCTAAAGTAGACTACTGCTCCTACTGAGGCAAGTGCTACTGCAATGAGGGTGAGTACATACGCTACATCATTTGTTCCGGTGTAGGGTACTTGGTTGATGCGAACATAGTCGTATGCGGGGGTGTAGTTGGTTTGATATACCACAGGTGTGGGATTAGTTGCATATTGGTATACGCGCGGATGCACCACTGTTGCAGTTTGAGGTTTGTCATACTGCGTCTCTTTTATATAGTCAGCAATAACACTTGAAGTTTGTGGCTTTTGCACTATTTCAAATGTAGGAACGGGCGATTGCACCGATGCGTTGCGTGTTGCGTTGTTGTAGTCATTAAGCACATTACCACTTTGCTGATTCTGCACAATTGTCAATGTCGGCACTACAGGTCCTGTATTCTTGTATTTGCTGTGTGTTGTATTGTAATAGTCAGCAAGTACATCTGAATTTTGATTTTTTTGTACTATTTTCACCGTAGGAGGGAGTGAATATGCATATCGCTTCTTGAAATATATATTCCAATTCCATGTTGGTGTAGTGTCAATGTAGTCATAAGTCGTATCAATGTAGTCATATGTGACAGTATCGTTTGTTGTTGTATATGAATCTGATGTTGTGTAATCATTTATACCACTGTAATAACCACCAGATTTTGTGTAATCATTTATACCACCATAGTCGACATAGTCATTAAGACCTCCGTAGTCTACATAGTCGTTTAACCCGCCGTAGTTTGTATAGTCATTAAGACCGCCGTAGTTTTGGTAGTCGTTTAGTCCGCCGTAGTTTGAATAGTCATTCAAGCCACCGTAGTCAACCATTTGCGCATACGAAGTCGCAACTCCTCCAAAAAGAGTAGCTGATACGACAAAAATGGTTATAAATACTTTGTTTAAATTGTTTTTCATAAAAATGTAATTATAAACATAACTATATCATAGTTATACTATATGTCAAGTATATAAGTAAAAGGGCCGCATTTCTGCGGCCCTTTTGGCGTTCATCAGCTACCTGCTGTCAAGCACCGCCTGAAAGGCGGCATACTTCACCGCCTCCACCGGCGCGCGTGGCGTCCCGCTCGGGCAACGAATCCGTCCTTGCTGCGAATAACAACTGGCAACAATACCCGAGCTACGGGCAAACCGCCGATTTGCTACGCGGTCAAAAACTGCGCGATCCCGCGGCGTCCATTCGGATGCGGTGGTGCGAGTTGGTGTCGGAGCAGTACCGGGAGTCACCGTGGTCGTCGTCGCGGTACGCGACGACGACACAGATCCGACGGTTACCTGCTGGTACACCCAAAAGAAGGCGATGGCCAGCAAGATGACCGCGGCGACCCCAACTACCGATTGGAAGATTTTTCTCATCCTTCCACCTTCTTTCTTTTTCTCTTTCAGTTTTTCCGTTTTTCCCGCCTCCAGTTTGCGGAGAAAATCCTCCAATTCTTGGACACGCTTGGTGCCCTCAGATTCTGACGGAGGTCGAAGCGTGGTATCCATCGCTTCCAGATCCTTCAGTTGTGTGACACGGGTCTTCACGACCACCGGCTTGCCGGTGTCCGCGTAAACCACATCGCGGCGCGCAACGATGGGTTGCACGCCATTTTCGTTGCGCCGGCATTCGCGGAAGATCCGCGCGCCGGCGGCGTTTTTCGTCATGTAGACGGCGACCTCCCGGTCGTCGCGACGAACGAAGCGCGGCTTTTGTGCCGCTTTCGTGATTTTTTTCGCGGTCGTCGATTTTTTGGTGGTAGCCATGTCGGCCTCTTATTCAAAAAACAGTGATTTGCTACCAATAAGTTAATCACAAAACAGTTGACTTGTCAAGTAATATATGCTCTAATTTCCATAGCTGTACACATAGCTATCATTGCGATTTCTAATCGTACTGATAGCTATACTTTGACAATAAGGAGAAAAGCTGTGTATACCGACATAGAAACCGGCCCCGAAGCTCTTCTGAATCCGAAAGAAAACCGATCCGCGCAACTGCAGAGCATATTCGCGTACGGTCTCCCTTCTGGAGGTATCATTGGCGCTATTGCATTCGTGCTTGGTATCGCCGTGTCGGGTGGCGACGCGCTTTTCGGTGTCATCTTGTTCATTCTTGGATTCTTGGTTGGTTTCTTTACCAGTTTCTGGAATGTACAAGCACCGCTGAATGCAGTCCCTACCTTTCTTGGCGGGTACGACGAGCGTTGGCTCGGTCCCAGTGGCATTCAGTGCTACTGGTCTCGCCTCTTGTTTGGCAAACTCAACATCCGCGTCGCCATCGGCGAACGCAATATGGAAGAGTTCCCCATTCAAGATGTGGAGACCAAGAACGGCACCCGCTTCACCGTTTGGGTGGAAATCCGTCGGTGGTATGTGCGGTGGCCTTTGCTGTATGTGCGTTCCATCGGCTCATCTGGCAATCCTGAGGCGGCACTCAAAAAAGTCATAGAGGCCACTGTGCGCAAATACATCGGACTCTATGAGGACGATGAGGTCATGGAAGTGCGTGATATGCACAAGCGACTCTCGGATGTGCTCAGTGGCGAGCAAGATGAGGTCCTCATTCCGGCTGATCCTGCTGAAGGCGAATCGTTCGTACGATTCTCTTTCTCAGGGGGTGATTCTGAGAAAACGATTCGCCGACAGTTGATGCTTTTGGGGGTCTTTATCCCCAATGGTGGCGTCAATGTCACCAACATAAACGAGCCGGACGATGTGGCCGCGGCGAAGTCCGAAGAGCGCCAACAAGAGTCACGCGAGAGGGCAATTGCAACTCGTGTCAAACAACGACGCAAATTGCAAGACGAGAACCCCGGTGTTGATATCGACAAAGTCGAGGAAAATGTACTCGCTGATGCCGGCAAAATCGACATAGTAGTCACTCGCGGAAATGCTGGCGACTTCGCCAAAGGCGCCGCTATCTCCACCTCCAAGAAACGGAGGTGAAAACTTTTTGGTCCCGGAAGCTTGCGCTTTCGGGGCCAATTTTTTATATATTCTTTCCGATAAAGTTTGCTTCCACTACCCAGCGATCGCTCTTTTTGCCAAAGGAGTCACAGGTAAGCAGTGTAACGCGATGCCCCGGTACAACGAGCGGTATCCTGCCGTCAAGCGAACTTGATTGGTACACTTTACTCACCTGATACGAATAAGTATCTGTACCTGAGAGCACCTTTACCATATCCCCTTTTTTCAATTTTTCTATATTATTAAATGCTTTATATAACTTGTTATGCACTATCGGCAATCTGCTTGAATGCCCGAAAAGCAACATATTTCCACCCTGCACTCCAAGCGTTGCAGAATCCGGATACCGTACTGATGCACTTCGTAGTTCTGCATCCAACTTTTCTATATCGCGTGTTTGCGGATTACTTATTGGCAAATCAGTTCCTATTTTAGGTATTACCAAACGACTCGGATATATTTTCCTCGTTTGTCCCACTGATGTTGCCGTTACTTCCCTTGTGACATCAGGGTAAGAAAAGTCTACATTGGTATTGTTTGCCAGCAGTGCACTTTGTGCCGCTTTGGTTACTCCCGGGTCGCCATCGCGAAGAACGATATGGTTTTGCCTTGCGAACGCGGAAACAAAACTTCCAACCACAACAAACAAAAGCCAAAGCAGAAAAAGTTGCTTAAACATTTTCCGATTAAACAGCAATTGAAATATGCTCGGCTCTTGTGGTGTTTGGTCATTCATATAGTACTCTCACTATAATATGGAGTGTATGTATATACAATGCACTGGCGTGCAATATTATTGTTGAATTATGGGAAAAGTGGTATATTGCAAACACTATGACAGATGAAAGCAAAAAGCCATCTCGGCTTAAAAACATACTTGCAATAGTCGCTTTTCTTATACTACTCGGTGTGGGAATATGGAGTGCAATACAGGTTATCAGCTTTATACCTCATATATTCTCAAGTGATGGGACTGCAACTCTAAAGACCAAAGCTCATAGACTTCCCTTTGGTAAAAAGGATATAGTCGTGAGCGTAACCCCTCAAAACGCAAAAAGTGGCAATCCTGTGCTCGTGCAATGGAATAGAAAAGGAGGAGACGCCGGTGTTACTTCTTTTGCATATGCTTGCAAAGAGGGATTTCACTTTGAGATAAACAACGCCGCGATACCTTGCAACATTCCATATACTTTCGCTCCCGATCAAAATACCCTGCAGGTCACTCCTATAACCACAAAAGCATCAATAGAAGTACCTTTTGCTATAACCTACACCAATGAAAATGGAGATAGTATACGCGACTCAAAGACACTCACTGTGATAAACACAGGAGAAGCAACCTCCATAACTCACCATCCCACACAACCGACACCAACATCGTATACACACAGTGCTCCAACAAAACACAAAGTCCCAGCTCAAACCACGACCCACAAACCAAAAGAAGCTCCATCAGTCACCACCCCTATCCCAACAAAAATACAAACAAAGATTATACGCGTACCACGCCAATCAAATCCATACGGTGTCGCAGATCTTTCTCTTATTTCACTACAAGTAGGAACAGTGGCGTCGGATAATTCTTTTATGCCACAACCAATAATCAGTAGGTACGAAAAAGGTGCAGCACAATTTATTGTTAAAAATAACGGGACCAAAGAAACAGGGACCTGGTATTTCTCTGCAACCGTTCCATCAAATGGAAATTACACCTTTACTTCACGACCACAGCCATCACTTTTGCCAGGAGCTTCGGCAACACTTTTGATTACCTTTGATCAACTACAGGCCGGATTACACAATGTAAGCATACAGCTTGATCCGTACAACTACACGCCAGAATCAAATGAATATAACAATGTGTTCTCTAAACAAATCCACATTCTTAGTTTTTAATCTGCACTATACAAAGAAAGGCCCCGCGCTTCGCGCGGGGCCTTTCTTATACACTCTCTTGTATTTTATATATCAAGCGTTGCTTCCAGGGCGTGTGTTTGTATAAAGTTTTTACGCGATGTTACATCTGTTCCCATCAATGTATCAAACACTTTATCTGCCTCCTGTGCATCTTCAATGGTTACTTGTTTAAGCAATCTTCTTTCGGGATCCATGGTGGTTTCCCACATCTCTTCGGGATTCATCTCTCCCAGACCTTTGTATCGTTGTTCATCTACTTTCGCTGTATTTTCATCATCATTTTTCCCTGCTCCAAAACTTTTCACCACCTCAAACTTTTCTTCTTCCGAATATGCATACGCAACTTTTTTACCTTGTCGCAATTTATACAATGGTGGTTGTGCGATGTAGAGATAGCCACCTTCCACTAATGGACGGAAATAACGATAAAACAATGTCATTAAAAGTGTTCTAATGTGTGCGCCATCCACATCGGCGTCTGTTGCGAGAATAACTTTGTGATATCGCAGTTTTTCTATGTTAAATGTATCACCAATAGCGGTTCCCAGTGCTACCACCAGTGCTTTTATCTCGTTGTTTGCGAGCATTTTGTCCAAGCGCGCGCGCTCTACATTCAAAATCTTTCCACGAAGCGGTAGTATCGCTTGTGTTTTACGGTCGCGTGCCATTTTACTTGAACCACCCGCAGAATCTCCCTCCACAATAAATATCTCGGAGTCTTCGGCTGACTTACTCTGGCAATCTGCCAGCTTTCCCGGCAGAGTCATTCCATCCAGTGCACCCTTGCGCAACACAGAATCTTTCGCTGCCTTTGCAGCTTTGCGCGCCTTCATTGCCAGTACCGCCTTAGTTACAATTGCTTTTGCATCATTGGGATTCTCTTCAAGAAACTCAGAAAACGCAGACGCAAAAACAGATTCTACCGCACCGCGCGCCTCCACACTTCCCAACTTTGATTTGGTTTGCCCTTCAAATTGTATTTCCTCCATCTTTACCGACACCACTGCAGTCAACCCTTCAAGCACATCGTCACCGGTAAAGTTTGCGTCAATTCCTTTGATATTTGCCTTTTTTACATAATTGTTCAGAGTACGTGTCAGCGCCGTTTTAAATCCGGTGATATGCATTCCTCCTTCTGGATTATATATATTGTTGGCAAATGCAGATATGCGTGCAGAAATATCGTCTACATATTGCAGGGCAACTTCAACACGCACATCGTCTTGCTCTTTCTCAACATAAAAAATGTTTTTGTGCATCGCTTTTAAGTGGCGATTTTGGAACGATATCAAACTAGTGAGACCACCTTCAAAGTAGAAAGTCATAGATGGCACCGGCAATAGTTGATCGCGCAAGAAGAAATTCTTGGTATCGTCTATTTTTCCTGTGTATTCTCGCGCATCCAATATGGTGAGATGCATACTGCGCACCAAATATGCTTGCTGTCGTAGATGCTCTACTATTGTTTTCCAGTTATATTCAATTTCAGGGAATATCTCAGGATCTGCTTCAAAGGTGATTATCGTTCCATGCAATTTAGAAGATCCAAGCTTTTTAACCTTTGCGACTGCCTTACCACCGTTTTTATACTCCTGCACATATTGTCCGCCATCGCGGTGTACTTCAGCACGCACATAAGTAGAAAGTGCGTTTACCACAGATACACCCACCCCGTGCAATCCTCCCGAGTATTTATATCCTTCGCCACCAAACTTTCCACCGGCGTGAAGTGTGGTCATAATGGTTTCAAGTGCTGAGACTTTTGTTTTCTTATGTGTGTCTACCGGTATACCTCGTCCATTATCAGCAACGCGTATCCTATTTCCCGGCAACAGCGCTACTTCCACCGTATCGGCAAAGCCACCCATCGCCTCATCGCGCGAGTTGTCAAATATCTCCCATATAAGGTGATGGAGTCCTTCCAATCCGGTTGTTCCAATATACATTCCGGGGCGTCTGCGAACTGCCTCCAACCCCTCCAGAACAGTAATATCATCTGCGCCGTAGTGTCCTTTTTTTGTTGTTTTTGGTTTCATTTCTTTTTTTGGTGTTGCCATAGTGTAAATCTATTTTTGAAAAACTGCCGTAAAAAGAGCGCACAGCGCTCCGCCAGTATTACTTCCTTTTATACTCTATAGTATAGCAAAAAACACGCATAAATGCTTGCTTTTATGCACATTTGCTAATCCACAAAAACACCTTTATCTGACCTCCCATCCTTCTTGGTTTTGTATTATATCTTCAACAGATTTCATTATCTCTCCTACTTCTGTATCGTTAAGGGTTCGCTCTTTTGATTGAAATACCAAGTGGAATGCATACGAAACTTTTCCATCCTTTGCAAAAGTATCAAACATATCTACTCGCACCAATAACTCGCCCGCATTTTCTTTAATAAGTTCTAATACTTCTTCACCACCCACTCCCTCAGGAGTCCATACTGCAATGTCGCGCAGTACAAATGGATACTGACTCGGTGCAATGTACTGCACCTCAGATATCACTTCCCTATGAGGGTAGTGATCTATATCAGGCAATTCTGCTATGACAGAATCTAAATTAAATTCTAAAGTCTCAGTAGATACTTCCGGCAATGCAGTGCCAAGCAATTCTTCCAAATTTTTCTTTGCATCCTCCAACAATGCTTTATTTCTCTCTTCTCGTTTCTTTTTTCCCACACTTCGCACTCCAATTGCCACATGTGTTTCTTCTCCACCGTCGGTAAATACATTACCGATTTCAAATATCTTCATACCATCATAGATGCCAAGTAGCGGCATATTGTGTTCATTATTGTCTAGTGCATCCACAAGACCACCGGAAAGATCATTGCGCAGATAGTCTTTATCGCTCGCAAGTGCATTGAGCAATTTAACCTCTCCAGAATCGCGAAGCGAATAAGTGTACACTTCAGTATATCCTTTTTCGCCAAGCACACTTCTTATTTTCTCAGCGTATGCATACTTTTTGTTTATATGTGGTTCTCTCTCAGGATCAGGGAGCGACATACTTTCAATTTTGTTATATCCGTACATTCTCCCTATCTCTTCTATAACATCTTCGGGTATTTTAATATCACGCCTCTCAAATGGAGCTTTTGTGATAATGGTATCTGCTTGTGTACTTGTATCAAACTGCAACCTATCCAATATGTTCTCAACATCGCTTTGAGGAACTTCTACACCAAGCAGCTTTGATATTTTTTTAATCGGTACTTCCACCTCAGTATTTCCTTCATCCAAACCACCATTAAATGAATATCCTTTAAGGGTGCCTCCTGCAATATCTAAAATAAGCTTCGTTACTTCAAGTGCTCCATAATTGGCAACGCGGTCGGCTATATTATTTTCAAATCGAGCAGAAGCATCGGTACGAAGCTTTAATTGTTGTGCAGTGATGCGAGTTTGTTGTGGATTAAAGTTGGCTACTTCTATCAGTATATTTTTGGTATTTTCATCTACCTCGGCATACGCACCTCCCTTTACACCCGCTATTGCCAGAGGCACATCGCTGTTGCCATCGGCAATCACGGTCATCGTATCGGAGAGTTCTTTTTCTTCTCCGCCAAGCAAAGTGATTTTTTCACCATTTTTTGCACGGCGAGTGCGTATATGCGGCTTCTCTCCATCTAATTTATCTGCGTCAAATACATGCGTTGGTCGTCCAATATCAAACAAAACATAGTTGGTAGCATCTACCACATTGTTAATAGACTTCTGTCCGATAGATTCCAATCTATCCTTGAGCCACTGGGGTGATTCTTTTACCTCCACATCACATACAGAAACGGCTACATAATACGAACATGAAGAATCCTCATCTATCGTTACTTTTGTATCTTCAGTGACCGGCGATAGTTCATCGCTTTCTCTGAAGACATCTTTTTTCATAGGCAAACTAAACAAAGCAGAAATCTCACGAGCAATACCACGATGAGAAAGGCAATCAGCCGCTCTGTTGGGAAGAACATCTATATCTATAATGGAATCACCATCCTTCTCTTCCACACCCTCTATTTCAAAAGAATGAAAAGTGAGCTCTTGTTCCAATTCACTCACCGAAGGAAGCACTCCTTCATCAAAAAATGTTTGTAACCATTTATAATTAATTTTCATATATTGCTTTTTTATTTTGCATTTTTAATGAATTGTCGGATGAAGCGAAGATCTCCTGAATGGAAAATGCGAACATCGTCTACTCCCCACTTCAACATAGCAAGTCTCTCAATTCCACCCCCAAATGCCCATCCTTGATATTTCTCAGGATCTATACCACCTGCACGAAGTACATTTGGGTGAAGCATTCCCGCGCCGAGTATTTCTATCCACTTTCCAAGAAGTCGCTCTGGTACTGTATCTCCGAGCAATTTCATATCTACTTCCACTCCCGGCTCAACAAATGGGAAAAAGCCCGGTCGAAATCGTATTTCTACTTTGCCCCCGAGAAACTTTTGAAAGAATCTCTCAAGTGTCCATTTAAGATGTGACAAGCTAATGTTTTCTCCTATCACAAACGCGTCTACCTGATAGAACTGTGCTTCGTGCGTCATATCGGTTGCCTCGTTCCTGTATGCTTTTCCACATGAAATAAAGCGCATAGGACCGTCGTTTTCTTCCAATTTCCGCGCAGTAACGGCAGTGTCATGTGTACGCAGTACATGATTCTCATCCACCCAAAAGGTGTCTTGCATATCCCGCGCCGGATGATTTTTCGCGACATTGAGTGCATCAAAGTTATACTTCTCTTCCTCTAACTCAGGACCTTGTGCTATTTCAAACCCAAGTTCCGAGAAAATAGCTACGACCTCTCGTATTGCGCCCGTCAGTGGGTGTATATACTGTTTTTCCTCGTTTGTCATACTTTGTATGTATTGGTGAGTATAGCATAAAAGAAGTAATGAAAAAGCACAGTAGTTTCTATTATTTTCGCCAATTCGTGTTACAATCGCACTCAATGGAAATATCACAAATAGCATTATTTGCGACACTTTTTGTCTCGCTGTATTTCGAGGTTTTTTTGCTTATTACCTATTTTGAACATCTGCAAAACGACCGAAATACGCTTATAGATATAGACGAAGATGCACTTCCAACTGCCACAGTCATTGTACCGTGCTTTAATGAAGAAAAAACAGTAGGTGCAACACTGGAGTCCCTCCTCCAATTGACTTACCCAAAAAACAAATTGCGTATAATTGCCGTAAATGATGGCTCATCCGACAATACACTTTCTATACTCAAGACTTTTGAACACCACAACCAAATAACCGTGTTGGATAAAAAAAACGGCGGCAAACACAGTGCAATGAATATGGCTCTTAAATATTCCGATTCTGAGATTATCGGCTGTCTTGACGCAGATTCATATGTAGAACACGATGCCCTTTTGTATATTGCAAAACAATTTGAAGATATACACACCTCTGCGGTAACGCCAAGCATCAAAATACACAACCCGCAAAATATATTACAACTCGTGCAAAAAGCTGAATACGGTCTTGCAATCTTCGTTCGCAATGTATTTGCACATATGGACTCTCTTTTTATCACCCCCGGACCTTTTTCTTTCTTTAGAAGAAGTGTCATCTTGGAAGTAGGACCATGGAGACACGGCCACAGTACCGAAGATCTTGAAATGTGTCTGCGATTACAACAACATAATAAGAAAATAACGAACGAGCCACGTGCAATCGTACACACAACCTCTCCAAAAACATTTAAGGCACTTTATAATCAACGAGTTCGCTGGACTTTTGGATTCTTAAAAAATGCCGTTGATTATCGTCACATGTTTTTCAACGGAAAATACGGTACACTCGGTTTATTCATCCTTCCTCTTTCTCTAGTTAGTATATTTAGCGCAACTTTTTTGTTCGCAACTCTTCTGTGGAATACCGGAGTGAAAATAGTTGAAGAAATAGTTCGCTTTCAGACTGTGGGTGTACAGGTTCCTTCTATGCAATTTGATATGTTCTATTTTAACACCACGGCGCTTTCCTCTATTGTTTTCGCACTTTTGGCGCTCACTTTTGTATTGATAAGCATCGGAAAGAAAATCTCTAAAGATAAAATATTTTCATTTGACATTCCTTTATATATTGCTCTTTACGGGTTTATTACTCCACTATGGCTTGCGGGTTCACTTTATAAAGTAGTGGTGAAAGACAAAGTGCGCTGGAGATAGATATTTCGCTATGTTAGTGATATAGTGCCGAAATGGAAACGATACAACACAAACGACCTGCTACACCGTGGGCAAAATACCTTATAACCTTTCTTATTACAGGATTTATTTTTGTTACCGCCATTGTTGCAAACAACTATTTTAATGATAAGCGCATTTCGCAAATACGCTCGCTTGAGACTGGTATTTCAATAGACATACTCTCGCTTGAGACACAGTTTGATTTACTGCAAGAACAATCATGTAAAGACATCTCAGGAAAGCCGGTGCTTTCTAATGAATTGGACTCATTGGGACACAAACTTGCCTTTACCGAAGCACAACTCGGAGCTGATAACCCGCAAGTAATAAGTCTCAAAAAACATTATTCTCTCCTTGAAATTAAAGATATGCTTCTGATGAAAAAAGTATCGGAAAAATGTAATTTAAAGCCCACAACTATTTTATACTTTTATTCAAACAAAAAAGGTGAATGTACCGACTGTAAACGACAGGGATATGTATTAACCGAGCTTATAAAACAAAACCCCGATGTGCGTATCTACTCATTTGATTACAACATCGGACTCCCCGCTATTACCACTCTCACTGAAATGAAAAATATCAAAAAAGATGCACTCCCAGGCATTGTGCTCAACGACAAAACCTACTCGGGATTGCAGAGTATGGACGACATACTCGCCATACTGCCTGATTTAGCCACAACAACAGCAACTTCTACAGCAAAGAAATAAACTTCTTATCTTGAGCCAGAAAGCGGACTTGAACCTCTGCCCTACCCAACTTGACTATAGGCAAGGCGGTTGCTCTTTCTTGTTTACAAGAGGAATTTGTATTTTGAGCCAGAAAGCGGACTTGAACCGCTGACCTACCCAACTTGACTATAGACAAGGCGGTTGCTCTTTCTTGTTTACAAGAAGAATTTGTATTTTGAGCCAGAAAGCGGACTTGAACCGCTGACCTACCCAACTTGACTATAGACAAGGCGGTTGCTCTTTCTTGTTTACAAGAAGAATTTGTATTTTGAGCCAGAAAGCGGACTTGAACCGCTGACCTACCGCTTACAAGGCGGTTGCTCTACCAACTGAGCTATTCTGGCGTTCTTTATTTTATTGTGTGTATAAGGATACTGATTTTCATCTAAACAGCAACCTCAAGGCGGTTGGCAATATTCTTCTTGCCAACTCAGCTTTCTGGCGTTCTTTATTTTATTGTGTGTATAAGGATACTGATTTTCATCTAAACAGCAACCTTTTTCTGCCAATCTAACTTCCAAACCTATTCAGAAGTCAGAGTAGTTTCTCTTTTAATTCTATCTGTGTCAAGTCCCTTTTTGTGTATGGAAACCTCTTTCAGAAACGAAGACCCTTCACGCATAGACACTTCTTCTTTTGAGTAGGCCATTGCTCCGGTAACTTTCCGTGCGTTATTCTCAACGCTTTTGGCAACAGTTGCAATAATATGTGCTACCAAATGAATACTTCTGCGCATTGTAAATATAACGAGTGCACCAAAATCAATATTCTCTGTGCTTTTTTTGGCGATGCGCGCGTACTTTACTACTTTTGCATCGCCCTTTGATCGCACTCTTTTATACACCTCCACATTTTCCAATAGCGAAAAATGCTTAAGTGTAATAAAAGCAACAAAAAGTGTAAGAAATACAACGAAAAGTATGCTGTAGGTCATATATAATACTATACACAAAGACGAGACATTTTTGAAATCTCAATTCTCTCGCCAAATTTTTGTGTAGCTTCATCAAGAAGATTTTGTATAGTCTTATCAGGAGTTTTCACAAATGGTTGCTCTAATAGCACCTTTTCTTTCAGGAATGAGTTCATCTTTCCTTCCACTATTTTTTCTCGCATTTCTTCCGGCTTGTCTTGTGCCTCTTTTTCAAAAAGCTCTCGTGCAGCTGCGGTAGACTCTTCTGTTACATCATCACGCGATATAAACTCAGGAGCAGTCGCTGCTACATGCATAGCAATGTCATATGCAAGTGCGACAAATTCTTCATTTTTCGCTACGAAGTCTGTCTCACATGCAAGCACCACTGCTCCCATAATAGAGTTTCCAGCGTGTAGATATGCCTGTATGGTACCACTGCCAAGCTCACGGTCTGACTTCTTTGCAGCTACTTGTGCGCTAATTTTTCGCAGTGCCACTTTCGCAGTTTCAATATCGTCATTGGCTTCTTCCAATGCTTTTTTACACTGCATTATAGAAACTCCCGTTTCGTCTCGTAATTGTTTAATAAGTTCAGTAGATGTCATACACTATGTATAAGTTAAACTAATAGTAAGAGTCCTTCTTTATTTTGTTTTTTCCTCAGCTGGTTTGTCTTTCTTGATATTTTTCTTTCCGTTTTCAATAGCGGCTACCACTGAATCTACAACGAACGCTATGCTTTTTGCTGTCGCGTCGTTTGCGGGAATAGGATAGGTAATATTTGAAATATCGCAGTCAGAGTTGGCGAGTGCAACAGTTGGTATATTAAGTGTCTTTGCTTCTTTCACCGCAGCATCTTCGTGCTTTGGATCTACTATGAAAAGCATTGCGGGTAGCTCTTTCATATCAGCAATACCACCAAACATCTTTTCCAAATCATCTATTTGTCTATCTATAAGAAGTCGTTCTTTTTTGGTGTACTTCTCTAGGTTTCCTTTTTCTTTATCGGTTTTAAGAGTATCGAGCAAACGCACGCGCTTTGAGATTTCTTTGAAGTTGGTAAGGGTTCCACCTATCCAACGACCACATACAAATGGCTGGTCTACCTTTTCTGCTCCATTGCGTACTATTATGCGTGCTTCGTTTTTGCCGGCAACAAACAAAATATTCTTTCCGGTAGCGGCAGTTTTCTCTATAGCATCCATTGCGTTCACAAATTGCTTTTGTGTAAGCTCAAGATCAAAAATGTCGTTCTTATTTTTTTGTCCAAAAATAAACTTGGCGATAGACGGATTTCGTCTTGAACGAGAATATCCGTAGTGTGCGCCAACTTCAAATAATTTTTTTATCATTGTTTCTGTCATATTTTTTATACCCACTTTACGAGTGGGCAAAGAGATACTATCAAATTAAACCAAAAAGAGCAATATGCTTGTGATTTTATTCAGAATCTTCGCCTTCCTCCTCTGCAGCACTTCCTATCGCTTTAAGTATTGTATCTATATCGCCTCCCATTACCTTTTCAATGCCCGACCAAGATTCTTTAATTCTGTGATCGGTAATACGGTCCTGCGGGAAGTTGTAGGTGCGAATCTTTTCAGAACGGTCTGCCGTACCCACTTGCAATGACCGTGCGTCCGATATCTTGCGCGCTTCTTCTTCATCGTGCATCTCTTGCAATCGCGAAGCGATGATGGAATATGCTTTCTCGCGGTTTTTCTGCTGGCTTCGCTCTGCAGTACAGCGCACAGTAAGTCCTGTCGGTTTGTGCGTCAATCGTACCGCTGTTTCCACTTTGTTTACATTTTGTCCGCCTTTCCCACCAGAGCGAGAAAACTCTATCTCTAAATCTGCAGGATTTATTTCTATTGTCGTGTGTTTATACACCGGAAGTACCGCCACACTCGCGGTAGAAGTATGGATTCTCCCCTGTTTTTCTGTCGCAGGTATTCGTTGCACTCGATGTACTCCCGTCTCAAGACGAAGTAGTTTATAGCTCCCCTTTCCTTTAATCTCAAAAGATGCTTCTTTAAATCCTCCCATAGATGAACGAGATTCGTGAAGTGTTCGCACACTCCACCCCTTAACCTCTGCGTACTTGGTGTACATAAGCGCAAGCTCTTCTGCAAATAGTGCGGCTTCTTCTCCCCCCGCACCTGCGCGCACTTCAAGGACCAACTCATCAGGAAACTTTTGTTGTACAGAATCCTCTTTCACAATATCTTGTATCTGAGAGATAATTCCTTCTTTTGCTTGCAGTATTGCTTCACAGTCCTCTTTTGCAAGTTCTGCCATCTGTGGGTCTGTTTGTGCCAGCTCTCTCGCATCGTGCTCTTGTCCTTCAAGTTTATGATATTCCTGTATTAAATACCCTACACGAGGATCATGCTCGTATTTTTGTATAATCTCGGGTTTTTCGTTAGTTTCGAACATAATATTACATAATAGTATAAAATCGCAGACGAAAAGCCTACGGTTACAGTATACGCTATTGTGCGTTATTTATCGCCTTTAGCTGCGGCTGCTCGTGCTTTGAATTTCTCAACGCGACCTGCGGTGTCTATGGTTGTTTTTACACCGGTATAGAATGGATGCGACGCACTCGAAATCTCAATACGAACAAGAGGATATTCTTTTCCGTTATATGTTCCTTTTTCTGAAGTTTCAACTGTTGAATTAAGCAAAAACTCTTCGCCTGATGTGTTATCGACGAACAATACTTCTCTATAATTTTCCGGATGTATATCCTTTTTCATATCGCGATACTGTATCATTTTTTCAAAAAGAGGCAAGTAATTTCATGTACCATCCTCATCAGTACTCTATAATTTCCTTTACTTTCCCTCAATAATATCAATTTGTCGCTGTATTTTGGTTGCAAGTTCCATTACACTATCCCCATAAAATGCGTAAGCAGACTTTCGCGCGTTTTTCCATCCTGCGAAGTAGCGCAGTGCTGCTAATCGCTCAGATGCATACGTCCCGCCATCGGCACCATTGTCCATCATCAAAAGCGAGGTGGCAAAGACAGCCGTACGAGGATTCCATGGATTTGGAGGATTTTCGCCTGACGCTTTTGCTATTCTCTTTTTATATAACACCCATGTTGAAGGAATAAATTGTGCCGGTCCCATAGCACCACCGTATCCATATCCCGGTGGACACGAAACCACTTGACTAAATGGATCCAATCCCAGCTCATTTACTATTTGCATAAACGGATCTACATCTCTACTGCCTTTCATAACCTGCCGGAATGCTCTTCCGGTATTTTTCCCTTTCCCATCTCCTTTGTTTGGTGAATTGGTGAGCAAACACTGCCCTACATTTTCGCCCAAGTTTGTCTCTTGCGTCAGAATTGCAAGCGTAATTGCAGGACGCACATGCGTTTTTATACTCGCCTCTTTGGCGTAGTCATACGCCTTCCCAAACGGAATCGCTGCCGAATCTCGCAACGCAAAGAGCGCAGACCGTATCTCAGCAGCTGATTTTTTCTTCTCGGCCACTATTTTTTCATATATTTTCTCCTGTCCTTTGGTGACCGTTAGGATATTTTTCTTTTCTTTCTTTTTCTGTTCTACCTTGTTTTTCTCCAGTACTTGCAATCGTCGTAAATCAAGTTCTTCGGTTTTGGCATCAATAAGAGCATTTTTCTGGAAGTTTATTTGCTTTTTTGTTGCGTCTATCACCTTAAATGATTTTGATATTGAACTTTTTAATACATTAAATGAATCTATATCGGTGAATATGGTTGAGATGTCGTCTTTCCCGAGAATAATTTCAAAAAGCGATAGATTATCTATTTCGTTTGTCTTTGTAATGAGTTGTTGTAATGACTCTTTTTCTCTTTCAATCTTTTTATTCAATTCTTCTATCGCAGCGTTTTTAAGACTCACCTTTGATGAAAGATTTGATATGGTTATGTTTCTGCGCCTTATCGCCAGCTGCGCTTTGTATACCTGTGCATTGAGTACTGCCACATCTCGTTCAAGACTTTGACGCTCAGTGCTCTTTTCTTTCAATATTTTCTCCTGCGCCTGTATTTCACTTTCTATCTTGGTCAATTCTGCTTGTAGCCTAGCGCGTCGTTGTGCTGCCGTTTCCGCATACGAATACGAAAATGGAGCGGCTACCATAACAACAATAAAAAAAAAAAAAAAAAATATTTCTACCTTATGCACACGCATATTTCATTAAGTATACATTGTCTACAAAAAACTTCCTATAAAAAATGCACACCATGGAAGTGTGCATTTTTATTGTTTTATTTGATAGATTATTCGCTCTTTTCTTCGCTATCGTCTCCTGATTCGGCATTTTCATCTCCTCCTTTTCCTTCAATTTCCACATCATCAACACTTCGCTCCTCTTCTTCTGCTTCTTCTTTCTGTACCGTTACGGAAGCCACCACATCTTCTGCGTCTCGCAAAACATCAATCTCTGAATCTATGTTTAGGTCAGCAACGGTTATGGTACTATCTAATTCAGTGAGTGCACTCAAATCAACAGATATTTCAGATGGTATATCGCGAGGACGCACTTCTATCTCCAATTCGTGCAATGCCTTGGCAACAATACCTCCAAGCTTCTCTGCAGATGCCTCTCCAACGAAAGTCAATGGAACCGTTACAGTGAGTTTCTTTCCGCGCTCAATACAATAGAAATCAACACTTATAGGATCTCCACTCACCGGATGCCAATCTACTGAATGAATGAGCACCTCTTTCTCATCTCCTACTCCAGTAAGACTCACGATTGCTGACCCACCTACTTCATCATAGAGCTTAATAAAATCACTCTTTGCAACCATAATAGGTGTAGCATCTTCTTTGGGACCATAAAACACTGCGGGTATGTATCCGCGCTCCCGTATTGCCTTGGGTTTTACACCTTCTGGTCGTTTTTCTATAACTAATTCTTTCATAATTGTGCCAGCACTATACCAAACAGAAAACGAATTGCAATATCAGCTAAGATTTACATAAAATATTGCACTTGCTTATTTTTAAACTATTGGTATACTCGCAAGCAACATGGAAGCAATTATCGGTTTTTTGCCGTACATACAAATAACGCTTTCCGTAATGCTCATCACCACGATTTTGCTTCAGCAAACTGGATCAAGTCTTGGAGGAGCATTTGGAGCAGATAACTTTGGCTCGCAATTTAATACGAGACGAGGCTTGGAGCGTACTTTATTTCGCGCAAGTATTGTATTGGCAGTATTATTTGCAATAACCGCTTTTGTTGCTTTGTTGGTATAATCTATCATATAGATACGGTATTAAAGATTTCCTTACTACATACTACTCGCTCTATAAAGGTA
Source organism: Candidatus Kaiserbacteria bacterium (assembly GCA_027082835.1). Taxonomy (GTDB): domain Bacteria; phylum Patescibacteriota; class Minisyncoccia; order Phycocordibacterales; family UBA2100; genus UBA2100. The sequence continues at coordinate 34,671 of JALWTP010000025.1, read as the reverse complement.
GTCAGTCCACATTGCATTTTCATTTTGTATATAAAACCAATAAAAATACACACTATGCGTACTACGCTTAATACGATAAAAAATACATTCAAAAGAATATCTGATTGGTCATACAATGTTTCTTTTTTGAATAAAATACAGACAACCATTGACTCTCTTTCTCCTTTTGAAAAAGTTATATTTTGGATATTAACAGCAGGTGTGCTACTAAGCACATTGGGAATAATCTCACAAATCAACACATTCACTACTACCTCTATTCCAACTCGCGGAGGTGCGGTGATAGAAGGGGTTGTCGGGGCACCGCGCTTTATTAACCCGCTTATTGCCCAAACCGACACTGACCGCGACCTCACGATGCTTATATATTCAGGATTGATGAAGGCATCAAAAAATGGTGATCTCATCCCCGATTTGGCAAAAAGATACACTGTCTCAGAAGATGGTAGAGTATATACATTTACTTTGAAAGATGATGTGAAATTTCATGATGGCACCCCTCTGACTGCAGATGACATACTCTTTACCATACAAAAAGCACAAGACCCTATAATCAAAAGTACGCGCATAGCGGAGTGGGACGGCGTGTCAGTAAAGAAAATAAATGCACGCGAAGTTGAATTTACTCTTAAAACTCCTTACGCGCCTTTCTTGGAAAATACAACTCTCGGCATACTACCAAAACATATATGGAAAAATGTACCTGATCAAGAATTTGCATTTAGCAAATTTAACACCAATCCAATTGGATCAGGGCCATTTAAACTTAAGAACATAAAATACGATTCTTCTGGAGTTCCTTCACGATACGAGCTGAAGTCATTTGAGAAATATGCACTTGGCAGACCATATATAAATAGGTTTCTTATGTATTTCTATTCAAACGAAGACGATTTAATCCGTGCGTATGCGAGTGGAAAAATTACCAGTTTGAGCGCTATCTCATCAAATAAAATAGAAAAAGTTTTAAAAAACGACTCTGTATTGGAGAAAATAGATTTTCCTCGTGTATTCGCGCTCTTCTTAAATCAAAACAAAAACCATGCACTTGTAAACAGTAATGTGCGTAAAGCTCTGGACACCGCAATTGATAAACAGGCATTGGTAGAGCAAGTACTCAACGGATTTGGTACTCCCATAAACTCTCCTATCCCACCGGGCACTGTTGAAGGACAAGCACATTTTGAAAATAGTACATACAAAACGCAACAAGAAAGAAACGACGCGGCTCGAGCACTCCTTGAAAAATCTGGTGCCACATTTGACGAAGAGGCACACCAGTGGAAACTTAAAAAAGAGCCGATAACTATAACCATTTCTACCGCCAACACGCCTGAGCTAAAAATGGCAGCTGATATCATAGCTAAAACTTGGGAGAACATAGGCATACAAACAAAAGTGCGTGTATATGACACGGGAGACCTGAACCAAAATGTAATACGCCCGCGTGATTATGAGGCACTTCTTTTCGGAGAGGTAGTTGGTCGTGGATTAGATCTGTTTGCATTTTGGCACTCATCACAAAAAGACGATCCGGGATTAAACATTTCAATGTATACCAATACAAATGCCGATACCTATCTTGAAAAAGCACGAAAAGAAACTGATGCAAAATTAAGAAATGAGCTTTATCTTAAATTTGAAAAGACAATTCAAAAGGACACCCCCGCTCTATTTTTATACTCTCCTGACTTTATTTACATTACTCCAAAGTCAATAAAAGGAACCACTATGCAGATAGTAGCGACTCCGAGTGAAAGATTTTCAGAAATATCTACATGGTATACACAAACGGAACGAGTTTGGAACTTTTTCTTAAAAAACAAAAATTATTAAACTAACTTAATTACACAAAAACTATTATGAAAGAAAAAAACGAAAAGAGAACTCCTGCAAAAAGGAGTACTCAACGACCACATCAGAGAAAAACAGTCGGTGAAAAAAAGACAACGCGCAATGTGAAAAGCTCAGCAGGGTCTCGCACCAGAAAACCACGCGCAAACCGAAAACACCGTGGCCCACAGGCGCCGAGTCAATTTGCTCGTAGAAAAAACGATGTTATTCCGCCACTTCCCAAAGACACAATACGAATTATTCCACTTGGTGGTGTAGAGGAAATCGGAAGAAATATGACCGCCATTGAGTACAATGACGACATAATTGTTGTGGACTGTGGTTTTATGTTCCAAGAAGACAGTACTCCGGGAGTAGACTATATCTTGCCAAACACTCAATACTTGGAAGACCGCCAATCTAAAATACGCGGACTCGTTATAACACACGGACACTTGGATCACATAGGAGGAATCCCCTACATCATAGACAGGATAGGAAATCCGCCTATTTATACACGAAGATTAACCGGAGTAATGATTAAGAAACGCCAAGAAGAGTTTCCTCATCTTCCCGATCTTGATATACGCGAAGTTGAATCTACTGAAACAATAAATGTCGGCTCTATACAAGTGCGGTTCTATGGTGTAACACACACCATACCGGACTCTATGGGAGTGATCATAAAAACTCCACAAGGAAATATAGCCATCACCGGAGACATTAAGCTTAACCATGACGGCACCGGAGTGGTAGACAAAGAGGAAGAAGAGTCATTTAGTGTATTTGAAGAAGAGGAAATAACCTGCCTTCTTATGGACTCAACAAGTGTATGGAAACCTGGATGGTCAATACCTGAACACAAAGTATTTGAATCATTTAAAAAGATAATAAAAGAATCAAAAACGCGTCTTATTATTGGAACATTCGCATCTCAATTGGAACGCATTATACGCATAATCCAGATAGCGGAAGAAAACGGACGAAAGGTGGTACTTGAAGGACGCAGTATGAAAAACAACCTATCAATAGCACAAGAGCTCGGTATGCTTAAACCAAAGAAAGGTACTATAATAAAGAGTGAGCAAATGGGAGACTATCCTGCAAACAAGATATTGGTTCTCGCTACGGGAGCACAAGGTGACACCTACGCGGCACTGATGCGTATGGCGGACAAAACTCACAAATTCCTAAAACTCACTACATCTGACACGGTTGTGTTGTCTTCTTCTGTCATTCCGGGAAATGAAAATGCCGTACAATCATTGAAAGACAAGATTGCACGACAAGGAGCTCACATTATTACCTACGAAACAAGTGATGTGCACGCATCAGGACACGGAAGCGGCGAAGAAGCCAAATGGATACATCAACACATAAAGCCAAGATACTTCATACCACAACACGGATACCATTATATGTTGCGCATTCACGCAGATCTGATTCAAAAATCTACCGGTATACCAAAGGAAAACATTGTAATACCAGACAATGGCACTATTGTTGAGATAAGCAAGAACGGTGAAAAGTTTGTACGCTTAAAAGAAACAGCGCCAATGACCACTCGTATCGTAGAAGGTCTGAAAGTGCACGACATACAAGAAACCGTTATTAAAGACAGACAAGCTCTCGCTCAAGACGGAATCTTTGTCATTGTGGCAACCATACACATACGCTCAGGAAAACTGAAAAAATCTCCTGACATCATATCGCGTGGATTTGTATATTTGCGAGAATCACAAGAGCTCCTCGGACAAACTCGGCTTATTGTAAAAAAAACTGTGGAAGATTCATTTAAAAAGCCGGGGAAAAATGATATGGACCAACTCAAAAACGAACTTGGAGATATTGTTAGCAAATTCTTATTGCAACAAACACACAAAAATCCTATCGTTATACCGGTTATTGTTTGCGTATAAATCTATAACCTGTGTATAGGTTATATCTGTATTTTGCGCCATTGCTATATACTTATAGCAATGGCGCATATACATAGTATTAAACACATACACTGTCTGCAGAGAATGCGTAAAACGCGCGGTGCGTTATATGTACTTAATTTTCTCTTTTCACTGCACTTAGCACTCGTTTCTTACTTTATGGCAACCCTGCTTGTTGCTCGCGGTTTTCCAGAAAATTATATCGGCATTCTCTACTCAGTGGGTTCAGTGATTACTCTTCTCGCATTGGGAAGTGCACCATATATACTTAAAAAATTCGGAAACTACACCAATATACTCACACTCAGTGCACTTGAATTCTTGGCGTTTGTTGGAATTGCACTAAGTCATAGTTTGCTATTCACCTTTATTTTCTTTGTTACTACTTTTATTGTACCGACCCTTATTGCCTTCTCACTTGATATATTCCTTGAAGGATCAACACCGGAAGATACAGAAACTGGCCGTATTCGCGGCACCTTTTTATCCATTGCCGCAGCTGCATGGATTGGCGCTCCTCTTATTGGAGGTCTCTTGGTACAGCAGGGTGGCTATATGATGCTTTTCTTAATCTCTGCATTTATTTTCTTTCCTTTTATATTTATTGCAACACCCTATTTGAAAACTTTTAATGACCCGACCTATCACAAACTAAACCTGCAGAGCATTATACACATCCTCAAGGCGAGTTCCGATATGCGTAATGTCTTCGTAGCTCAATTCTTTCTAAGAGTCTTTTACGCTACTATGGTTATCTATTTTCCGCTATATATACACCAAGTGCTCGGTATGCCCCTTTCGTATGTCGGTCTATTCATTTCAATAGCGACACTTGCATTTGTACTCATAGAGATACCCATAGGAAGATTAGAAGATACTCGCATCGGAGAAAAAGAAGTGTTAATACTCGGTTTTTTTATCATTAGTATATCCACCGGAGCACTCACCTTTCTTACCACCACTGCTTTACTTATATGGATACCTATTATCTTTATAACCCGCATCGGAGCAGCGATGATTGAAGTAGGGAGTGAAAGCTATTTCTTCAAACATGCAGATACGGACGATTCTGACATTATCAGTGCTTTTCGTATGCTTTTCCCCATCGCCTATATCATTGCACCATTTTTAGCAACACTTTTGTTATTCGCCGTACCACTTAATTATATATTTCTCGCACTAGGTGGAGTATTAATTACCGGCGTCTTGTTCTCAGCACAACTCACTGACATACACCGTGATGCACAGTAATACACTTTCTACTTAGTACCAATTTCCCACATACCGTTATGATGAATAATGAGCTTGTCTTTTTCCAAATCCCGCAACGCTTTTTGTATCTTATCTTTTGGAAAATTGCTTTTCATAAATTCATCAGCATGTACCGAGCGAGAACAGAGTTCTTTTAAGATATGTCCTCTTACTTCTCGCAAAGACCCTTTAAACGGTTTTTGTATTGTGTGGTGCGCACTTTTTCTGGATGGATTGGGGTATTTTTTCTTTAAATATGCTCCGTAATCCATAAGCGCTGCATACCACTCTCGCGGATTCTCAGTATCAAGAGTATGTTGTATGTACTCTTTTATTTTGGTATCTGTGATATTGCTCTTTCCGTTAAGAAATTCATGTATAAACACCGTCCGAATATTGGTCTCTATCATAATAACCGGCTTGTTGTACGCAAATGCCAAAATGGCAGATGCGGTATATGGACCAACTCCAGAGAGTGTCTGCAACTCTTCCAAGTCGGTCGGAAACTTATTAGCAACAACTATCTCCTGCGCGGCATTATAGAGCATTCTTGCTCGTCGGTTATATCCTAACCCACTCCATAGTTGTAAAACCTCAGGCAACGAAGCTTTAGCAAGAGATTTAACTGTAGGAAACCGTTTTATAAATGCTTCGTATTTAGGAATAACTCTGTCCACCTGTGTTTGCTGTAACATACATTCAGAAACCAAAATGCAATACGGGTCTGTAGAGTGTCGCCATGGTAAATGATGTCTGCCATAGTTTTTATAGAAGGTATATATCTTATTTTGGAACTCCTTAGCTTTGAAATTCATAAACAACATCCTTCCTTTCAACTACCACGTGCCATCCATTACGCGAAGCTACTTTATATAAATCTGCGTTGGGATTAAAACAAATGGGCGTATCCACCAACTCCAAAAAAGATATGTCACTCTCGGTATCTCCCACCCCTACCGAATCTTCCAAGGTAAGCTTCTCTTTTTCTACGGCATGCTTCACAATATATGCCTTATTAAGAATTAGATGCTTATCTGTCACTTCACCGGTAAGGCGATCTTCCGGACCAATCTCATATATCATTCCATACACCTTATCAAATCCAAGCAGTGGACAAAATTGATCTAAAATAGTCTTAGGCGAGTGCGAAACCGCAAGCAAAAAATATCCCTGCTTCTTTAATTTTTTCAACAAATTACGTGTATATTTATATGTATGCTTTCCTTGCTCTTTCACTACTCGTTTGGATATCTCTGCAAAATCCGCATAATGTATACCTTTTATATTTGAATAGAATGAGTCTACGACCGCGTCAATATATTCGGAATATCCTCCTTCCCTGTTTTTCCATTTTGTATGCGCTTTTTTGTATATTTTTTCAGCTTCTTTTGGGATCAATCCCTCTTCAACCATCATATATACCAACTCTATCAATAAGCTAGACCTAAAAATAGTTCCATCTACATCAAAAATAGCTACTTTTTGTCTTTTCCTGCGCACCATAATACTCACAGTATACCATTACCATACATACATGGTACAGAATAGTTATTTTGCCTTTGGCCAGCGTGTTGCTGATTTTCTCCATACTTTAGTGAGTTCGTGCTGTGAACAATCATGCTCTCGTGCAGGACATACATACCTTCCATACAGTACGAGTCCGTTGTTAATATATTTCCAGTCTTTCTTGGGAATAAGGCACTCCAAATCTTTTGAGATTTTCGTAAGATCAGTGTTCTCGGTTAAATCAAAGCGAAGTGCAAACCTGCGAACATGCGTATCGGTTGCTATTCCTTCCCATATGTTATGCACTTCACCGAGAACCACATTTGCCGTCTTATACGCCACACCGGGAAGACCTGTCAGTTCTTTAACAGTTTTGGGTATTTCCCCATTAAATGAATCTTTCAATATTTTGCATGAATTAATTATGTACTTTGCTTTATTTCTATAAAATGGGATGGAGGAAATCTCCCTTTGGAGGGTTGTGAGCTTCGCTTTTGCAAAATCATCAGCTGTTTTATATTTTTTGAACAACTCTTCTGTGCAATCGTTTACTTTTTTATCGGTGCATTGCGCACTTAATATAACCGCAACTAAAAACTGTATCGGAGTTGTATATCGCAACTCACTTTTGGGGTGAGGATACATTTTTTTAAGCATTTTCGTTATTTTTGCAGCCCGCTTTTTTCGCTCTTCATACTTTTTATTCTTATATGTGTATAGTTTACCGCAAATTCTCAACGCGTATACCGATAAGTCGTATGGTACGCTTCTCTGGGTTTTCGCTTTTCTCAAAAAACGGCAGGAGTAATTTTAATGCCTTCATTTCAATATCCTTTTGTGTAGACATATATGCTTCGGCGGTTATTGAACGCGTTTTGGTAACAAAGTTATCAAACCGCACGGTAAGTACTATCGTCTTAAATTCAGAGAATCCCTTTTTATGCACCTGTTTTATTATAGAGAGTATTTGCTCTTTTATCACTTTGCTGACGACCTCCATATCGTATGTGTCTTTGTTAAAGGTGTAATGTTTGCCTATAGATTTATTCTTTGGCTTTTTGGTTTCCACTGTTCTATAGTCTATACCTCTCACCTTTTCCCATAGTGAAAATCCATTTTTACCAAACACTTTCTGCAAATACCCCCACGAAAATGCCCTGGCATCTTGCACAGTGCGAACACCGAGTCGCGCCAGTTTGTTTTGTGTTACTCCTCCAACACCGGGTATTTTCTTAATCGGAAGTGTACTTAAGAAAGTGTCTGTATTTTCAGGTGTTACAACGGTAAGTCCGTTTGGTTTCTCATAATCGGAAGCGATTTTCGCAATCATCTTGTTCTCTCCTATCCCTATAGAACAGGTGAGGTTCTGTTTCTTTAACACCGCTTCTTTGATGTGTTGCGCAACCATGCGAGCCTCATCAAAAGTCTTACAAAAACTCATATCCATAGACGCCTCGTCCACACTGCTCTGCGATACCTTTGGAACAAATTCTCGCACAATAGAAAATATTTCTTTTGATACCTGCTCATATTTGCCCATAGAGGGTGTGATAAACACACATACTTTTCCTCCGCGCTTTCGCGCACCTTCACACAGCTCCCACGCCTTCGTAATAGGAGTAGCTGAGTGTATACCAAGCTCTCGCGCTTTGTAGTTAGCGGTAGACACTACACCTCGACCCGCTCCGCCTTGGGGGTCGGCGCCGATAACCACCGGAAAATCCTTCAAGTATGGTTTGTCTCTCTCCTCAACTGATGCAAAAAAGGCATCCATATCAATATGCCCTATAATTCTCTCGTCCATATGCGTATGGACTATTGTACCATCTCTTCGTTCTTCTCTTTTATTTCTTGTACCTTTTCTTCTTCTTTTTCTACTCTTTCTTCTTCTTTTTGAATTGTTTTCTCCGCTATAAAGCGTTTGTGATGTACATCCATAAGTGAATAAGTAACCATGCCGGCAAACACCATTCCTATCACATTTATCGCAAACATAATAAACGAACCTGCAATTATCTGCGGATTAAACATTGCAATCCCGATACCAAATACCGCAAGAGGTGGAATAAGCGCAACCGCAACGGCTACTCCCGGAAGTGTAGACGATAGATTTGGGCGCACGGTAGTATACGCAACGGCAAGACCTGAAATAACTGCTACCGAGAAATAAAGCAATGATGGATGTGTGCGAGACAAAATGACATCATTAACACCACTGCCGATACCACCAAAAGCAAACAAAAATGACCCTATAAGTGCAGCGCCTACCGCAAATGCGATTGAGTATCCAATAGTAGAAAGCGATCGTAGTATAAGCGGATGATGCGACATTGAAGTTCCCAGTGCAAGACCCATAATCGGCGCGAGCAACGGCGCGAGTAGCATAGCTCCTATGACGATGGACTCACTCCCTGCGAGCAATCCAAAAGTCGCCATTAAAACAGAAAGCACAAGCATAAAGAAATAGTCAAAATCGGGAGTTGATTGCTTTATCAATTCGCGCACGGCGTGCGTTTTTTCCTCTTCGCCTATTGCTTGAAATCGTGAAATTAATGGCATATGCGTATAGTATATCGTACTTTTAGATGGAGTATAGTGTGTCATGTGCTATCATGGTGTATATGTTGGCATACATTTTGATATCTGCTTTTGTGGTAATGACAGCATCTCTTTCGGGGGCAATTTTCATTATTTATAGAAAAGATAACTGGATAACTAAAAATTCACACTATCTTGTTACATTTTCTGCCGGTGTTTTTAGTGTAGTTTCGTACGGGCTACTTACCGAATCATATGATCGCGGAGGAACACCTTTCTTGATATTTGTATCGTTAGTATCCGGCGCAATTATTCTTGAAATGCTTGGGTATCTCTTTATTTCAAAGCATCATCACCATAGTGTTACGCACAGCCATACGCATACACTGCATGATGCGCATCGTGTGATGCTTGGCGCGTCTTTCCATGATTCCTTACATGGCCTCTTTTTGCCTCCTGCATTTGCACTAAGTATCAAACTTGGAATTGCGACGACCATTGCTCTTTTTATCCACGAGGCAGTACAGGGTATGTCAAAGTTTTTTATTCTAAAAGAGGCCGGATATTCTACAGTGCGTGCGCTCACACTTAATTTTATAGTTTCCGCAACCATATTTATTGGAATAGTGGTTGGACTACTTATTGAAGGAATCACTGCGTTTGTTCCTTACTTTCTTGCATTGGTCGCAGGTGCATTTATTTTTGTAGTAGTACGCGATCTTCTTCCCAGTACTCTGCGTAATATTCGCAATGAAAAAAATGCTTCAAAACATATTATTTCAGGGCTTCTTGGCGGACTGATTGTATTTATAGTAGGCACACTCGTATTTTTATGGTTGGGTGTATAAATATACATTAGACATATTTTAGTTATACAAAAACAGCACTTCTGTGCTGTTTTTGTACCACTATCCTTTCTCTCTTATGCTCCCAATCCGAATCCGGTGTATGCAAGATATACTCCAAGAATAAGATAGAGCACTGCGAAAAAGTAGTACCCACTTACGCTATCCATGGAATGGACTAACTTTTTAATTGTCTTTTGTCGTGCAAACAAATAAAATGTACCTTCAAGTACCATTGCTATACCGAGAATGCTTATAGCACTCTCCAAAGTATTATCCCACTTGAAATGATACAAAACGACTAATAGTCCAGCAGCCATCTCGGCAATACCGACCATAAACGCAAGTGCTCTATCGCGTACAAACTCTTTTAATAAATGCACTATCATTTTGCGTCGCAGGATTATCGCAACGGAAAATATGATAGAAAACAAACCAAGAAACTTGGCTAAAAATAATGTTGTTTCCATATACATACATAATACACCTCATCTGAAAAGAGAGAGGGGGTACTTTGTGGATATAATCAGTTACCGAGAGTTCTTTATTTTTTCTTTTTCTGAAATTAGTTGCATCAAAATAGCTCCAGACACAAGTGCACCTACAGTGTTGCTCAATAGATCAAGCCATGTGTCATACTGACTTGTTTGAAACACAAACGAAGTGGTCATCTCTCCCAAAAACTCTAATAATTCATATCCCACACCAAGTGTGGTAACGATGAGAAAGCCCAAAACAAAAAATGTTGGACGAGATACTGAAATACTCGCCGCTTTTAGCGCGAGATACCAAGTAAGCATCAATACTCCTGCTCCTCCGATAGCATGCTGTATCCTGTCTGCCCAAAACGAAGTCGGAAAGAATACAGTAAGCGAAGAAAGTGCAAAACTAAGAATAAAAACAACCACCAAAGATTGCAATATCTTTTTTGTATTGTACACACGCCGAAACTCTCCCTCAAAAAACAATGGCAACAGGGCCACAAACCCCAAAAAAGTGAACACAAACAACACCGCAGTTCCAAATGCAAACCAGATCATATTTACTGTATATTCTCCTCTATCGTGGTAGACACCGTGGATGATGCTGTTGGTGCATTTTCAGAGGTATAGCGAAGTACTATTTTATCCTTATCGTGCATCACATAATCGCCCAGTTCCGTATTAGGCACCCCATTGACTGTCATAGCTACCTTTTTACCAAAGGAATCTATACTCTTGTGCCACACCTTGAAAAACTGATTGAGTGTTATGTCTTTTTTGTGTACCACCCCTGAAAACTCCAAATGCACCAATGGCGTATCATCGTGTGTGTGTATTGGGCTCTCTACACCTGTCAGCCCCATATTTTCCGGTATAAGTACCGATTTTCCGTCAACATATATCTCTATAGATGGATGCCAGTGAATTCCCCGTCTTGCGATGATGTCGGCATCTCCACCTGAGAGTGAGTTACTCCACCATACACTTCCTATAAAGATAAATAATGTTCCACCTGCGATAAGTATTATTTTTTTCATATTTTTTAATATATCAAAACTTAATTCTTTATAAATAACTTCATATATTTTCCATTTTCTCTTCTTTTGTCTTCGTTTTTGAATGTAAGTTTCTTTTCCGTAATTGATAGATTCCGATTAAAAACAAAAGCAACCCAACTACTCCGGTAAAAATTTGAAATCTGAGCGACCCTGAAGCCGCATAGGTAAGCAAAAAGGTAAAAGGTGTCACCCCGATTAAAGTCGTAGAGAAAAACATACGATACGACACCTTACTAAACAGCCCCAGAGCGTAACTCAATACATCAACAGGTATAGTAATACGCAAAAGCACGAGTATGAAAAATACTTGTCGCTTAGGCAGTGCCTTTTCTATTTCGTGCAGTTTATGAATATTTTTTGTCCGCGATAGAACCCAGCTACCCCACTTTCGTGCTATATAAAAAGCAATTAAAGAACCGGCCGTCCACCCGAGTACAGTATACACTCCCGCAAGAAACGCGCCCCAGCTTGCTGAAGCAAGCGGTATCAAGAAAAGCGTTCCAATGGGTGCTACAACAATGGCCGATGCCATAATCGCAATATAGGAAATAATTCCAACAATACCCGCTTGCTGTGTCATTCTTTCCAAGAGTGCAGTATGTGTCTGCGCAAAAATAGAAAAAACGACAAACAATGCTACTATAAAAATAATTGTAGCTCCGTATCTCAGTTTTGTATTGGTATATAGTTTTGCAAACATTGCGCGCACATTACAAGAATTACAACAATCCGTTCAGGCTCGTGGTGTATGTGTTTATAAACGCCGGAATTGCAAATAAGAGCCCTATTGCCGGCAATACAAACGCTCCAAGCGTCACCCACATAACAATAAGAAAATATTTGCGCGTTTTCTCAACAGATACATATATTGCATCTATCTTCTCTTCTATACTCATCCCTGAGTTGTTTGTTTCTTCATTCATACTCATATAGTGTAGCATATGTAAAATTAAACATGCCTCACACTCAACGCTATTTGTTTTAAGCTATTACATCGTTTCTATGAAAGTTCTTTTAATTTCTCTACCAACTTTTCTTTATCTACTCCGCCTGTGGCAAAAAGTTCATCGTTTATGATAATTCCAGGAGACGCAAATACGCCATACTTTTGCACAAGCTCTTGTCCCTCAGTAGACATCATATCTATCTCCTCTACTTCAACTGAGTCTTTAAACTCGGGTATCACTTCGTTAAAAAGCTTTTTTACCGCTTCGCAATTATGACACCCTACCATTGTTAGAAATTGAATTTTGTTCATAGTATTTATTTTATTAGTTATTAATTTGCTATTAAATACTTTCATTTGTGCCCTGCTTCTCTTTCGTTTGTTTTTCCTTTCGATAATACCATACAATAGGTACGATACTCATCGTCAACAACACTATCCACGACCACGGCGCCGGTATGAAGTCCTTCCCGTCTTCGTGGTCTTTTGCTGTATGTATCGGCGTTTCTTTTGGTGTCCCTTCGACAGTGTGCGTATCTTGTACATTTGTGACACTATCGTGATCCTCCATCTCCACTACTCCACTATTTTCTCCGGTGATTATTTCTATTGTTTTATTCCATCCGCGATGCACAGGAGTTTGTTCATACCACTGATGCGATGCTCCGCTGATAAATATAAACGACCCCAAGAAGACAAGGCTGATCCCCGTCCATTTTGTCACCGTCTTTGTCTTTGATGCTATACCGCTTACAGCATTTACACCCAAGATACCGAGAATCGCCAAAAAAATTAAAGGAGTTGCCCGCCCTATACCATGTACGAAACCAAACCACATTCCATTTGATACACTACCGGCGATAGCTATGTCCCCAAGAAGTACATAAAAGAGCGGATTTGGACAGCCGACTCCTGCATTCCCTAAAAATATTCCCAAGAAAAGTGATTTTAGATAGTCGCCATGATTTTGTATGATTTTTGGATACGCACCACGGTAACTCGGCAACTTAAATGAAATGAGATCCAACTCAGATAGCCCAAAAATAAATGCAGATAAACCACCGATCATAAACAGTATTTTGCTTACCGATCCTGCATTTCCCACTGCCTCATCAAGCCCTATTGCATTTCCTACCGTGGCAACAAATAGTCCATATATTGCAAGTGTGATGGAAATACCCAAGCCAAACAACAGTGCCATTATCAATCCTTTCTTTGCACTCTTATTCATTGCCATCGGCACAATCACAAACGCAAGTGGAAGTGTACATGGAAGCACAATCATAGTAAGTCCCACTGCATAGGCGAACGCGATATTTGCCACCTCGCCTGCGCTCATAAACAGATTAAAGATGCTCACCAGTCCTATTGAGAAAAGAATAAATGCTATCAGTACCAATGTTTTCTTTGTTTTTGTACTCATGTTACTTATTTTTTGATACCTTATATACATCTAAAATCTCTTTGATGGCTTTCTTGTGCTTTCCACCTTTCATTTGCTCTACCACATGGGTTGATAAGTGATTTTCAAGCATAAGATCTTCCACAGCAGATAGTGCTTTTCGTACAGCAGAGGTTTGCGTAATGATATCTACACAATATTCGTCTTCATCAACCATTCGTTGAAGTCCTTTTATCTGACCGGAGATTATCTTTAATCTTCTCCCCACTTTGTTCTTGATTTCTTTCTTCATATACAGGTATAATACCCCCACGGGGTATACAGTCAAGTTCCCCTGTTAATAACTTTAATATAAAACTAAAGACACTATGAATTACGGATACACAAAAGACACAAATCTTCTATTTCACGAAGCAATAAGCAAAATAAAAGAAATCCTTGCATCAGAAGGGTTCGGAGTGCTTACTGAAATAGATGTAAAAGCAACTATGAAAGCGAAAATTGGTGCAGAGTATGAGAATTACACCATACTCGGTGCATGCAATCCTAACTTTGCACACAAAGCACTCCAAGCAGAAAAAGAAATTGGGCTATTGTTGCCGTGCAATGTCATTGTATACGAAGACAATGGTACGGTATTTGTATCATCAATCCTCCCTACTGTTGCAATGGCGATGATAAAAAATACTGACCTTTCTTTGTTTGCAAAGGAAGTAGAAAATCATCTCAAACGAGCAATTGATGCACTGTAACCAGTGTTGATATTATATATGCTGCCAGACTTGGACTCGAACCAAGATTGACCGGACCAGAACCGGCTGTCCTACCATTAGACGATCTGGCAATGTGTTGTACTTCGATTTTGATAAGGTTCGAAAACCTAGATACTCTATTTAAGCTGTGCGAGGTGTGTGCGAGGTGTCACCTCGGACATCTGTGAACTGCTTTGTCTGTGGGTCAAAATCCTATTGGACACAACAGTCCTTATATAATACACATAAAATTAGGACGCTCAATATCTTTCTGCTATTATTGCACAATGCATACACTGAAAATAGTTACTTGGAATGTCGGTTTTGGCGGTATGGGCAAAGAGGCAGATATAAAAATGGCAGGAGGAAGAAGATATATTCCTTCATCTTTTTTTGCTGTTCGTAGAAACATACATGGTATAAAAGAAGCCATCGCAAACCATGATGCCGATGTATTTTTACTCCAAGAAATATCACGAGGAAGCCTATTGAACTATTGGCACAATCTTGAAAAATATGTGGTACGGAGTCTTAAAGACTTCACTTATTCGTTTGCACCCAATTTTAAAATACCACTTATGACCAAGTTCTTGCGAAATGAACATGGACTCAGTACTTATATGAATAGCAAATACAAAGATATTCGCTATGAGATAATACGGTACAAAAAAAGTGAGACATACTATAAAGTATTTAAAAGAAAGGATAGCTTTTTAGCGTCATATATAACATTAAACGGAAAAAAGTTAGCGGTTATAAATACACACCTTGCATCATTTGATGCAAATACAGATATTAAGATGGAGCAGTGCGAAGAAGTATTACAGTATGGAAATATTTTATATAAAAAAGGATACGAAGTGGTTATTGGCGCTGATTGGAATATGAATTTAAAACGCACAAAAAGTAGCGAAGAATGTAAAAATCTAACAAACATCTCTTTCCCAACTGAAAAACTACCACAGGGATGGCAACTAAGCTTTAGTGAAGAAACGCCGTCAGTGCGCGCAACTAATAATGGATATATTAAAGGGAAAACAGGGACTGCAATTATTGACGGTTTTGTTTGCTCGCCCGGAGTATCAATACAAGAAATACACGCTCTTGATTTTGGATTTACGAACTCAGACCACAATCCTATTGAAATCGTAGTGCATATTTAGTTTACCTTAAAAGAATAAATGGTAGATAAATCCTACAAGTGGATCTATATCCGGTCCATAGGCTATACTTGCACCAAGTCCTCCGGTAATAGATATAAGCATAAACCCTACTATCGCCAAAATACCAACTATCCAAGGCCTTCGTAGCGCCCGCGCTATTTTTTCAAGCCACAATATAATTCCTTTGAATATGAAGCTCAATCTGAGTATTACAGACAAAATCCCCATCTTTCTCAATACATCAAATAGATATATAACGGTCAAAGAAGAAAATAAAACTATGGTAGACCCTGCAAAAGCCGCGTGTGTTTCCACTAACGCATTTTCCCCCACTATCTCTCCCGCCATATCTCCTGTTCCAAGGGCAAAGAATCCTGCGCCCGTACCCATAATGAGCAAGAAAATCTTTGTATTGCGCAACCATGGATATTTCCGCTCCAAGCTAGAAGGTAATAATTCTAAAAGTACATATATCACCAATAACCCTATTGGAAAATGCACAAAAAGTGGATGTATATTCATAAAAAGAAAATTGATATTAATTAAATAACTTTATATCAGTATACCGCATAGCTTTTGTCTTGTTATTTACTGCTGTGCATAGATCGTTTGATGGCACTTTTAGCAAACGCTGTAAATAGCGGGTGTGGAGTAAGTGGCTTTGCCTGTAATTCGGGATGGAATTGTGTTGCAACAAAAAACGGATGCACCTTTGCCGGTAGTTCTGCAATTTCCATAAGTGTTCCATCGGGCGAAGTACCCGAAAAGACCATTCCCTTCTCTTCTAATCTTTCTATGTACTGAGGGTTTACTTCATATCGATGTCGGTGTCGCTCTTCCACCATATCTTCACCGTATGCTTTGTGCGCCAAAGTCCCTTTTGTAATTTCAGCTGGATATACGCCAAGTCGCATCGTACCTCCATAGTTTCTCTCTTCCAGCTTCTTTTTTTGATCCTCCATAATGTCAATTACCAAGTTTTCGGCATCAGGATCCATTTCGCGTGTTGTTGCATCTTTGATACCCACCACATTGCGTGCATATTCAATGACGGCGAGTTGCATACCATAACACAATCCAAGATACGGTATTTTATTCTCTCGCGCGTACTGTATAGCACGAATAATACCATCAATACCTGTCGTGCCAAACCCTCCGGGAACGATAACACCGTCATACTTTTTTAATGTTGAAAGCGGTAGTTTTCCTGACTCAAAGTCCTGTGATGAAATCCAAGTAAGTTTTGGCTTCGCTCCAAGAGAGAAACTGGAAAACTTGATAGCTTCTATAACCGATATATACACATCAGATAAAACAAAGTCGCCCGACGAGAAATATTTTCCCACTATCGCTATATTTATTTCTTTTTTTGGATTGTGTACTTTCTTTACAAAGTCCTCCCAGAGTGTCATTGCCACTTTTTTGTGCTTTTTACGCAAGTGGAGCTGTTCTAATATAAGTCCCGATAAATTGTCTCGCTCAAAATTGAGAGGTACATCATAAATACTCTCAATGTCCGGTGCTGAAATAACATGATTTGGCTTTATGTTGCATTGCTGTGCAATTTTGTCTTTCCGGCGGCTATCAAGTACTTCCTCAGAACGACCAATAATGAAGTCTGGTTGTACTCCGTATGAATTCAGCTGTCGTATGGCATTTTGAGTTGGTTTGGTTTTCATCTCGCCGATCTTTGGAGGCACCGGTAAATAGGTCACCATTATATATAGTACATCTTCAGGATACTTTGCTTTCATAACACGTGACGCTTCTATAAACATAGCATTCTGAAAGTCCCCAACAGTACCACCTACTTCTATGACACTTATCTGCGAGCCGTTTATTGCTGCCGCCTTTTCAAAACGATTGATTATCTCATCGCGTATGTGCGGTATCGCTTCCACACATTTGCCATCGTAGCCAAGATTCCTCTCGCGCTCAATAACATCACGATACACCATACCACTGGTTACATAATTCTCTTCGGGCAAATCTCTCCCGAGAAATCTCTCGTAATTGCCCATATCTTGGTCGGTTTCAAGTCCACTGCGAAGCACAAATGCCTCGCCGTGTTCAATCGGGTTCATTGTTCCCGCATCTACATTTAAATAGGGGTCAACTTTTACCAAGTTGACCTTATAGCCATTCGCCTGTAATACTTTTCCAATAGATGCTGTAGTGACTCCTTTCCCCACTCCAGACATAACTCCTCCTATCACGAATATGTATTTGTGTCCTTTTTTTGCCATGCGCTTAAACGCGTACTACGCGTATATTATGCTAATAATTAAACCTGTTTTGCTACTTTGTACCGTAAATACCGCCTTACTGCCGCCAGACTTGCGATTGCTCCCAAGAAAGATCCAGCTCCTACGAGTACAAAAAACAACAAACCAATGTGGCTTACATAATAGGTATACACATTAAATGACCCAAGCAGTGCCTGCGATGGAGCTCCAAGCCACAGTGCGAACGGATAGAGTGCTATCAGAGAAACAATCCCTCCCGCAAATCCATACAATGCTCCCTCAATAATAAACGGCCCCTGCACATACCAATCTGACGCCCCTACCAACTGCATCACTCCTATCTCATCTTTTGTGGTGTATATAGCCAATCGAATAGTGGTAAATACAATAAGTATAGAAATGACTGCCAAGAATATGGTAGATAGAAGTCCGAAACTTCGCGACGCGCTAATAATTTGTGTCAGCTTGTCTATAGCTGATTTGTTTTGATAGTAGTTTATATTTTTGATAATTGCATTTTTGCTACCACCAACAACATCTTCTTTGTCTAAAAATTTTGCAATTCCTTCGTATTGGCTTGTTTGTTTTGCTCGCACTGCCAGCGATGCACCAAGTGGATTTTTGTCTAACTCTTCAAGTGACTGCAGTGTTATTTGGTCGTTTTTGTGTCGCTCTTTGAACTGCTCCAGTGCTTTGTCGCTTGAAATATACTCTACAGAAGCCACTTCAGGAAGCTGAGAGATTGAATCCTTCAAAGCGAGTATATCTTTTTCTGGTGCGTCTTGTACGAAATAAACATTGATGTCTACTTTATTTTGCAGTTGAGTGAGTGTTGAGCTCAAAGCGGCATTCATAGTCATTAGTGTTCCCATAACAAACAGCATTGTTGCCATAATGAGAACGGTTGCGAGTGAAATAAATCCATTACGAAGAAATCCGATAAATCCTGTTCTTGAAATTCTTTTTATGTTTGTCCATGTATTCATATACAGTGATTTATTATACTACAAAACATACTTTCCGCTTTTGTCGTCTCGAGTAATCTTTCCTTGATCCATAGTAATCACCCGCTCCTCAAGGGATTCTATTATTTCTTTGTTGTGTGTGGAGAGTATAACCGTTGTTCCAAGATCGTTTATTTTTTTCAGTATCTGCACTACCTCATACGCACTTATCGGATCAAGGTTTCCCGTTGGCTCATCTGCCACCACAATATCGGGCTGATTCACGATGGCGCGCGCTATAGCTATTCGTTGCTGTTCTCCACCGGAGAGTTCGTGTGGAAAATTGTCCATCTTTTCACTTAAGTCTACAAGATCAAGAACATACGGCACATCTGACACGATATTTTCCTCAGACTGACCCGCAGCTTCCATAGCAAACGCAATGTTTTCGTACACGGTCTTTTTAGGTAGCAGTCTGAAGTCTTGGAACACCGCACCGATTTTTCTGCGCATTACATTCAGTTCTTTTTTGTTCATTGTAGCTATATCTCTGTCTTCAAAAAACACCTTTCCTTCGCTTGGCTGTTCCTCTGCAAAAATCATTTTGAGCAGAGTGGATTTGCCGGCGCCTGATTGACCCACAATGGAAACAAGCTCTCCTGATTCAATAGAAAGCGTGATGTTATCTACAGCCGCAGGACCTCCATTATAAAATTTTGTTACTTTTTCAAAACGAATCATTGCATTATTTCAGATCTATTCATAATCAAATACAGATATACCAACAAAACGATCTGCTTGTATCTATTATACAAGCAGGCACACGGTACACAAAGTGCATCTATTGCATACCTTGCATTACTTAATCTGTCTATTGCTCTGTATGAGGTCGCTCAAGTTGCCACCTAGTACTGCCTCTACATCACTCGTCTCAAATCCACTGCGGTGGTCTTTCACTTTTTTGTATGGATGTAACACATACGAACGAATCTGACTTCCCCATTCTATCTTTGTATCAGCTGACACAGAAAGTCCTTTTTCTAACTTTTCGTTGTCTTCTAATTGTTTCTTATACAATTTCCCACGCAAGATATTCATTGCTTTTTCTCTGTTACGCTCTTGAGAGCGCTCTGCCGTACACTTTACCGTAATACCCGTCGGGATGTGTGTTATCCGTACCGCAGTTTCCACTTTGTTTACATTTTGCCCGCCGGCGCCGCCTGAGCGCGCAAAGCTCACTTCTATATCGCTGTCGGCAATGGCAACTTCGCTTACCTCAGGGAGTTTCGGCAGTACTTCCACCAACGAAAAGCTGGTCTGGCGTTTTCCTTGCGCATTGAATGGACTAATGCGCACAAGGCGATGTACACCGGACTCGCCGGCAAGGGTGCCGTAGGCACCCTTGCCGGCAACCTCAAACGAAACACTTCTGTACCCCGCTGAGCTCACATTTTCATCTAACACTACCGCCTCCCATCCCTTGCTTTCTATAAACTTGCGATACATATGAAAAAGTATCGCGGAGAAGTCTTCCGCATCATCTCCTCCGGCGCCGGAGAGTATACTTACTATCGCCGGTCCTTTATCGTATTTTCCCAAACCTTCTTGTGCGTCTTTTAATTCCTGCAATTCTTTAATGAGCGATTGCGCATGTGCAGAATCATCCCAAAAGTTAGGCTGTTGCATCAGTGCTTCTATCTCGTGTATGCGTTCTTTAGTCATGAGCCAACCCGGGGACTCGAACCCCGTACCTACGGTTTACGATACCGTTGCTCTACCAGATGAGCTAGGTTGGCTTATGTAAAACACAGTCTGGATTTCTGTATTTTTGGAGCCAAGAACGAGATTCGAACTCGTGACCTCTCCCTTACCATGGGAGCGCTCTACCGACTGAGCTATCTCGGCTTAGACGTAATACTACAATGTTCATTGACGATGCACAATATCTGTGGATACTGAAGCTATCTATACCGTATGAGTAGTGTACAAAAAACAGATGTCATAGTAGTGGGAGGAGGCGCGTCAGGTATGATGTGTGCGGGTATTCTTGCATCCAAAGGGCTAAAGGTGGTGCTTTTGGAGAAAAATAATGAACTTGGCAAGAAACTCTCTATCACCGGCGGAGGACGATGCAACATAACCAATGCCACATTTGAAGTTGCAAAGTTTTTGGACAACTTCCCTGAGGCAAAAAAATTCCTTCACTCGCCTTTCTCACAATTTTCAGCACAAGACACTTTTACCTTTTTTGAAAGTCGCAGACTTCCACTGGTTACCGAAGCGCGCAACCGAGTCTTTCCCAAATCACAAAAAGCTACTGATGTGACTGCGGTTCTGCGAAAAGAACTTAAGAAAAATAGAGTAAATGTACAGACAAGTTCCCCAGTGCGTAAAGTACTCTTTAAAGACGGAATTGCCAAAGGGGTTCTTTTGAAAAACGGAACTGTCTATGAAGCGCCATATATAGTATTGGCAACAGGAGGAATGGCGGCACCTGAAACGGGTTCTACCGGAGATGGCTTCGCGTTCCTTTCTACTGCGGGCCACAGTGTTTCAAAACCATCTGCAAATGTCGTTCCTCTTAAAACAGATGCGAAGTGGGTGCATAAACTGTCGGGAACATCGGTTTCGTTTATGGAACTGCGATTTAAACAAAATGGAAAAACTAAACTCAAGAAGAAAGGAAAGATTCTTTTCACTCACTTTGGTATATCGGGACCGTTGGTATTGAATTCTTCGCATGAGGTAAGTGAGCTCCTTAAAAAGGGACCGGTACATGCTGAAATAAATCTCTTTCCAGATACTAATGAGCACGATTTAGATAAGCGTGTAGTGAGATTATTTGATAATAATAAAAACAAGAAACTTCGTAATGTCTTGCCGGAGATCCTTCCCAAGAGTCTCGCACACACTGTTATATTTCTATCAGACCTCTCGCTCGGAGAAGTGAGTGTGCATTCCATAACCAAAGACGAGCGGAAAAAATTGGTGAAAACCATGCAGGCACTTGGTTTTCCTATTGTTGGAACTATGGGTCTTGATCGTGCAGTCCTTTCAGACGGCGGTGTAAAATTGGAAGAGGTGGACTTTAAAAATATGACTTCTAGAATTGTTCCTAACCTCTATATACTCGGCGATTTGCTTAATATCAACCGACCCTCAGGCGGATTTTCACTTCAACTCTGCTGGACAACAGCACATGTCGCCGCGAGGGATATAATTGAAAAATTAAAATAGATGATTGATATAAAACAAATGTATCGATTAATCGATACATTTGTTCTGTGCCACTTGAATTCTTGCAGAAAAGTGTATCGTTCGCTCTTTTCAAGTCCCGCCACAACAGTGCGCAGGCACTGTAGTTTCGTTTCCGCAACAAAAAACGCCCATACGGGCTGTTTTTTTGTAATGCGAGAGCAATGTAAGGACTTGGTCACCTTCGCTAACTATTTTATTCGTGCTCCGCACTCTAAAATACTAAGCTACGCGACCCCGCCGCTCACATCGTCGTCGTACCTCCTCCGATATGCTCGCTCTTTTCAAGTCCCGCCACAACAGTGCGCAGGCACTGTTGTTTCGTTTCCGCAACAAAAAACGCCCATACGGGCTGTTTTTTTGTAATGCGGGAACGACGGGACTTGAACCCGCGACCCCTGCCGTGACAAGGCAGTGCTCTACCGGCTGAGCTACGTCCCCTTATGGTACAAAGTTCGCAACGCTTTTTCAAAAATATCTTTTTTGCGCCGTAAATACAAACTTGTTGCAGTATTATTATACATTAATTCATATAAAGCAATACTATCGCGATGACTGAATACCAGTTCATATCCTCGTTGTTTTTGGTAAATGTATCCGCCCTGTATATATTTCTTTTTTAATCTTTCTTGTATTTCTTTTAGAAACCTTCTGCTTGCAGATGTAAATCGCGTTTGAAAGACCCATCTATCTTTTCCCCTATCTTTTGCAAAATGTTTTTTAAAATACACATTTCCATCACCATCAAAATAACCTCGTATAAAATCTTTCAAATATTCTTTTGGAATTTTAGGAAATGTGAGTGTCTTACTCTTTGCAGGAGTCATACCAAGCATTAAGAGATCATTGAACATTTCCTTGCTACCAATCTGTAATCTATAACTATCATGCCAATTACTATTTTTACTGATTCTCTGAGCAATTTTATGGTTTGAATTTAATATTTTTCTTATTTTATACAGCAAATTCTTATCTTTAATCTGAAAACCAAAAAAATATGCACCTCGTGCACTTTCCCACATATATCCATCGGCAGCAAAAAATCCTAACACATACGCCATTTCACTTGACCAGTTTTTAAAAAAATCTTTATTCACCACCTTTTTACTTTTCATATGTATATAATAACAATGACAGGCAAAATCTACAACCAATATATGCTCAACTTTATGTGTAGCATATACTTAACTTCTATACGAAGATATTAAAGATTCAAGTCCCTTCGTTCGCGCAGTATAAAAAACAGCCCATATGGGCGTTTTTTATTTCAAGAAATAGTGTGTGGTTCTGTGTGTTATGTGTGTCGACGGGAGGATTTGGTCACCTTTGCTAGATATTTTATTCGCGCTTTGCGCTCTAAAATATCAAGCGACGCGACCCCGCCGGTGTCGACAAGCCCTCACTCCACTTCGTTTCGTTCGTCTTGTATACCGACACCTCTTTTCAAATCCTCTCGTCGCCAATACCACATCATTACAAAACACTGCTCGTGTTTTGTTCTATGTGTTATGTGTGTCGACGGGAGGATTTGAACCTCCGACCTAGCGCGTATGAAACGCTCGCTCTAACCAACTGAGCTACGCCGACATATTTACTTTGGTGCACACGCTTTAATTAAACCCAATATTTTATATTTCAAGTTCGTACTACGGCGCACACGCAACGATAATATACCATAATAAGAATCATAATTCTCATATTTTTTCTTAGGACGATTTTTTAGAAAAATAATTCTTAAAAATTGTTTCTTTGGTATTTTTAGAGTGCCTACCCAAAAATTCATTATATCTTCTTCCCTTTCCTTATGTATCTCAGAAATATAAATATACGGTCTAAAATCTTTTACCGCAACACCAAAGTTTTCCTGAAACCACCGCATTGCAAGTAAAATAACATTTGGATCAGAATTAGTAATGACAGCGGGACCTCCATAATTACTTTTTGTTCCTTCGCCCCAATATAAACCAATTCCCAACATAAGAAGATCTCTTTTTGTAATTGCGTTAATTTCTAATTCTCCCTCTTTTTCATATTTTGACAGTTGATCAAGACGCTTCTGTTTGTTTTTTTTCTGCACCTTTCATTCTGCCAATCAACCCGCCTTTTATTTTGTTTTCATAAAGAACTCGTTTTTGCTTTTCCGAAAGAATAATATCACTACACCAAATACTTACGGACCCTTTCGAAACATTAAGCTGTTTTGCTATTTCAGTTATACTAATTCCTCGTTTTCTAAGTATTCTTGCTTGTATTTTTTCTGAACTCTTGACCATGGTTATATATTACCATATATCTTTCAATCATTTTGTCCCACAAAAGAAAAATCGAGCATAGCTCGATTTTTCTTTAAACATGTTGCGGGGACCGGAATTGCACCGATGGCTCGGGGTTATGAGCCCCGCGAGATACTTCTTCTCCACCCCGCTGCGTACCACACTATCACGAATCTGGATACTATTCAATATACCCCAACTCTTCAAATACACTTCGGTAAAGGTGTATTGCACGGCGTGTTTCCCTCTCATCTAAGTTAAAGTCACTTCCGTCGTGTGCAATCCTGTTGCGTATTTTGTGCGCCTCCCATGCATTGTCTATCGTGTGAATGTCCCCTCTGTTAGCCTGCTTGAGCTTCTCACCTAAACTCTCTCCCATATACCCTTTTCTACTCATTAGATCGTCAAGCATAATATCTGCTTCCAGTATCGCCTGCCGCCAATCGTTTGGATTGTCAGACGACGAGTGTCGTATCACCTCTTGCCATCGCACTTCACCAAGCGCTCCTTCTGTAGGGGCATCTTCTATTTTGAATGTTCGCTTTGCCTGTGCTGTCATCGGCTGACTTTTATATTTCAGCGCTTCCATTTCTCGTATCTGTCGCACGCGCAAAATAGCATACAAAATACCCACCATAAGTATCATTGATATCAAAAGTGAGACACCGAAAACACTGGGAAACACATTGTTTAATATCCACTGCTGTGCATCGTGTGCTAATGTTGGTTGCTCTTGAATATGAGTATATGTGTTTTTTGAGTTCACCATTTTTGGTGGTACCACATCATTAAACGCAGGTGGAGTAATTGTAGAGTGAGTATCCATACTATTTTATATTATTTATCTTTTCAAAATCTTTTGCCATTTCAAACAAGTCTCCATCGTGATACTGCGGTGCAATAAATTGCATTCCTATAGGAAGGGAAGCTCCATCAGTATCTACTTTCCCCATAGGGACAGATATTGCCGGAACCCCAGTAAGGTTTACGGGTACGGTAAAAATATCAGCTGCGTACATCGCAAGCGGGTCTGATGCCTTTTCTCCTATTTTGAAAGCAGGTGTTGGCGTAGTAGGAGTCGCTATGCAGTCAACACCACTTTCAAATACTTTTTTGAAATCTTCTCGTATCTGCCCGCGTACCGCGTGCGCTTTTCTATAATAAGCATCTGCGTATCCTGAAGAAAGCACAAAAGTACCCAAAAGTATTCTTCGGCGTGATTCATCACCAAATCCATTACTTCGTGTTTTGGAATAATCGTCCAAGAGCGTCTCTCCCTTTTTCGCTACGCCATAGCGGATACCATCATAGCGCGCAAGGTTAGTAGATACTTCCGCAGGCATCACAATGTAATACACCGCGAGAGCATATTCTATTGAAGGTAGTTCAATATCTACTATCTCATATCCGTTTTGTTCAAGTTTCTTTAAATTCGCTTCAAACGCTTCCATAATCTCTTTATCCACCCCTTTGGTAAGAAAATGTCGCGGTACACCTATCTTTTTAGGTTTATGTGGCTCTTTCAAAGTACTCTCGGAAAGAGAGGTTGCGTCATAAAAGTCACTTCCTTTTATTGCATCAAATACCATCTGCGCATCACGAGCGTTTCGTGCAAATGGACCAATCTGATCAAGTGAAGATCCCATTGCTATCGCACCATAGCGCGAGACTGCTCCGTATGTAGGTTTGAATCCAACTACCCCACACAGTGCCGCAGGCTGACGAATTGAACCACCAGTATCGGTTCCCAATGCCACCAGTGCCATATTCGCAGAAACGGCTGCCGCAGACCCACCTGATGACCCACCGGGGACACGCGTAGTATCGTGCGGATTTTTCGTTTCTCCGAATGCTGAGTTTTCCGTAGAACTCCCCATAGCAAATTCGTCCATATTCGTTCGTCCGATAAATACCACTCCCTGTTCTTTGAGCTTTTGTATTACTGTTGCATCGTACGAGGCCGTATAGTTCTCCAGTATCTTTGAAGCACCACTGGCAATACGCCCTTTAATCAAAATATTATCTTTGATTGCAATCGGTATTCCGGTGAGTGGATATATCTCACCTCGTTTAATCATCTCATCTGCTCGCTGCGCCTGCTCCTCTACATCATCAAATATTTCCAAATACGCATGTATCTCATCGTTTCTATTTCTTGCATTTTCTTCATATGCTTTCGCCACATCCACCGCTGAAAGTACACCTTCATCCATTGCTTTCCTTAGTTCTTCTATTGTACTGTTTAATATATCCATACTAATCCTGAGCTATTATCTTTTTAACCTGCAAATAGCCATCTTCTGAGTGCTTTGGCATCGCTTCTATAAGATCTTCCGAATACACACCACTCTCGTGTGGGTTTTCATCTTCTCTAAACACATTATAGTGATCACCCGTTTCTTTTTTAACCTCACCTCCTGCATCTTGTATTTGCTCAACAAACGAAAGTATCTCCGGTATTTGTTTCTCCAGTTGTTCCACTTCGCTGTCGCTCACTTCTATACGGCTTAATTTTGCCAGTTTTCGTATATCAATATCGGTCATATAGATACCATCTTATCAAATTCTTTCTCATTTATCACGGAAACTCCCAGTGCGCCTGCCCTGTCTAATTTAGACCCGGCATTTTTCCCTGCAAGCACATAGTCAGTCTTTGACGAAACAGATCCCGTTACCGAACCACCAAGCGAGCGTATAATGTCCGCCGCCTCGTCTCGTGTATATTTTGTCAGTGTGCCGGTCAACACAAATACCTTTCCGGAAAATATCTGCTCTCCAACATAAGTAGAATTATTTTGTTCTATGACTGTTATATGAGTAAGCAATGTGTCAAGTATACGATTATTCTCCTCGTCCTTAAACCAATTATAAATAGACTTGGCAACCACGGCGCCTATGCCATCAACTTTTTCCAGTTCTTCTTTTGACGCACTACGCAACTCTGCAAGAGTAAATATTCGAGCAATATCGCGCGCAGTTTCTTCTCCCACTTGGTCAATAGAAAGCCCCACCAGTAATCTGTCCATTGGTACATTGGTTGCACTTTGGATTGCATCTACCAAATTTTTTGCGCTTTTTTCTCCAAATCGCTCTAAACCGATTAAATCGCCCACTTCAAGGGTGAAAAAGTCCTCAAAAGTATTCACCAACCCTTCTTTTACCAACGCTTCAACAACGGCAATGCCCAACCCATCTATATTGAGTGCTTTCTTAGATGCGAAATGTGCAAGTATACGCGTGCGCTGTGAAAAGGAATCCTTACTTACACATCGCCACGCAGCCTGTCCTTCTATCCTCTCAATTTTTCCATCGCCACCACATGCTGCAACTGTTTTAGGAAATACATACTTCTTTTCTTTTCCGGTGCGCATATCTACCAGCACCGAAACAATATCAGGGATGATATCTCCCGCTTTTTGTATTATCACAGTGTCTCCCACACGCACATCCAGCCGCTTTATTTCATCTTCATTGTGCAGTGTCGCGCGTGATACGACAGACCCTGCTATTAAAGCTGGTTTAAGATGTGCTAC
This sequence comes from Candidatus Kaiserbacteria bacterium, assembly GCA_027082835.1. Classification (GTDB taxonomy): domain Bacteria; phylum Patescibacteriota; class Minisyncoccia; order Phycocordibacterales; family UBA2100; genus UBA2100. Next base: position 6,704 of record JALWTP010000025.1, on the reverse strand, counting down.
CGGAGTAAGTATCCCTGTACGCCCCACCTGCAGTACAATGTCTTCCACGATAGTAGTTACCTGCTCTGCCGGAAATTTGAGAGCGATGGCAAAACGGGGAGCTTTGCCGGTATATCCCAGCACATCTTGCAGATAGACATCATTTACTTTCACCACCACACCATCTATCCAATAATCTTCTTTTGCCGAATGCTTTTGCCATTTCTGCCAATACTGCACCACGCTATCTATACCGGTGTGAAGTGCATAATGCGGATTTACCACAAACCCAAGTTCTGAAAGTGTTTGTAATTCTTCCATCTGTGTTTTTGGTTTTTTTTCGCTCGTCTGTGCTATGTCGTATATGAATGCACTTAATTTCCTCTGTGCAGTTATTTTTGGATCCAGTTGCCGAATTGACCCTGCGGCGAGATTGCGTGGATTGGCAAATTCTTTGCCACCCTCCTTTTTTTGTTCTTTGTTTATTGCTTCAAACCGACTCTTGGTGATATACACTTCTCCTTCAACGATACAATCTATATCTCGTGTTAAACGCAGTGGTATATCGGGTATTGTCTTTATGTGTGCTGTTACATCTTCACCTACCGTACCATCCCCGCGGGTTGCCGCTGTCGTGAGCACTCCTTTTTTATATTCACACACCACTTTCAACCCATCTATTTTTAACTCAGTGGTGTATTCTATATTTTTTGCATATGTAACATTTTTTTTATCCAAAAATCGTTGCAGTTTTTCTTCAAAAGCGCGTATGTCTTCCTCGCTAAACGCATCATTAAAAGACCACTGCGATACTTTATGGTGCACCTTCTCAAATCCATCCAACACTTCTCCCCCCACGCGCTGTGTAGGAGAATCAGGCGTCACCAACTCAGGATACTCCTGTTCCAAGTCGTATAATTCCTTTTTTAAGGAATCTAGTGCTTCATCAGATATCTCTTGTTTATCTTTTACATGGTATAAATACCGATGATGTTGTATCACTTTTCGCAACTTTTCTGCTCGTTTTTTTATTTCCCTACTAACCGCATTCATTACTGTATTGTATACCAAATATACATTTATCGTACTGTTTTAATAGGTTGATCGAACCGCTCGCTCAAGTCTACGGGGATTAGTTACATCACTACACTTAGTATTGTATCCAAATGATTCTATTTTTGTATATGGATAACTATTCGCTTTTGTTACTCGTACATATACACAATGACTATTAGTTTCAAACCAAAATGTAGAGGTGTTGGTGCCTCCTAATCCGGCAACCCCATCATTTCCTAACCCATTTTCATAACCGGTAGGAAAATCTGATAATGTTTTCCCGGCACATTTTGCATTCCCAGCAAACACCGTCGATGTGGCAAAAGCATTACTTTTAAAATCCCAATAGGTAGCACATTCGGCTCCAGTGTCTGCAGCATAAAATGCATATTGCGACTCGCGACCCAAAGATGAGAGTGTTAATTCTTTTTGTGCAATACCAAACATAGCAATACCCAGTGCGGTAAGTAGCGACGCTATCAAAGAAGCGTATAGAAGAGTAAACCCTCGTGTTTGTATACTTTCTTTTGTTTTTTGTAGACATTTATTCATAGTTTATACATTAATTTGATGGTACCCAGTTGTATAACCTTTCCTTTATCTCTATGTTTCTTTTTTTAAATGTACCGGTGCGCCACTGTACCGTTGCAACTACCACTGCTTCATTCGGATTATTTGCATCCCTTGTTACTTTCACACTCCTGGAGAAACTAGTATCAGTACCTGTAGTATAGGTATAAAATGTTCCATCATATTTTAGTGGTGTATTAAAACATGATCCAGAGCAATTAGATATTGTGTCATTTTTTACATCAACCAAAAGATTATTGGTAGTAGATATACCTTGTAACCAATCTATAGTTCCACCATTTACAATAGCAAGTAGGTTGTTATCTCTTTTTTCACGAATCAACTCTATGGCCTCTTGAGCCAAATAAAATCCAGTAATCTGATCTTTTGCATATACAGCCGCAAATAAACTTTGTGATGCAAGAGTTAGCGGAGCAACCAATGCAGTCACCAGCACAGAAATAGCAACTAGTGTTTCTATAAGGGTAAATCCTTTATTTTTAGTGACTGTGTTCATATATTAATTTTGAATTGAAATCTGCCCTGACGCTTCCACCAATACATTAATTGCATATCCTTGTGGAGCAACGAGATGCATCCTCACACTATCATATACAGACCACCTATTCCCTCTATACGCTCTAATAATAGCATCGGGTTCCGGTCGCTTAAATAATATGTCTGTTTTTGTTGCATCACAGTACTCAGTTCCACTAGAAGTTACACAAATTTTTTGTATGGTATATCCTCGACCGAGAGTATAAGTGTCCATTAATTCATTTTGTCCAACAGTATAAAATCCATCGCCATTTTTTGAATCAGTATATAGTATAAATTGAGTATTTGAGGTATTTAAATCTATAAAAATACCATTCCCACTAGAAAATCCAGATCCATTAAATTGCTGTGCGGAAATACCATGTACCTGCGCCTGTCGAATAGTAAGACCTATGTCATAAGCCAAATTGCGCAATAAAATCCTTCCTCCAAATTTTGAATAACTGGTGAGAGTAATGGTTGAGATAACCACTACTATACCCATAACCACAACAAGCTCTACAAGCGTAAATCCTCTTATTTTTTGTTTTATATATCGTTTCTTATACATATTATAAATCTAATACTCTTTGCGTTGCTACTGCTTGAATATGAAACGTAGTGCGTATTTTCTTCTTTGTACCTATAGTGCTTTTTGTATTCCCTGCAGCCCCCGCAGTTCCTGATATAACAAATACCACTTTCGGTTGCACCTTATCTAAATCAGCATTAAGTGATTTTTCTGCGCCGGTTACATACACACTGAATGAATCTATATCTATCTCAGGAGCAGTCATAGCCATCTTTGTTGCACGAGAATCTGTGGATTTATAAAGTCGCTTATTCTCTATCCAATATACAACTTGATCTCCTGTGTTGCTGGCACTCCCACCAAACGGCTCAAACGCCAATAGATTGCCTCCTGCCACACAATCTGCCTTTGTACTGAGTGTTGAAGGAAAAATATCGGTAGATGCATTTCCACAATGATAATTAGTTCCCATGCGTACATTTCGTACCACTCCATCTAATGCAACATTTAGATTATTCATAACCGATTGTAGCGCTTGCGATTTGCGATTTGCGCTCACCAAATCAAGAAGAGCTCCCACACTCATTGTCATTACTATCACAAACAATGATACTGCTACCATCATCTCAATGAGAGTAAATCCTCTACAGTCAATTAATGTTTTATCCTTGCAAGAGAATATGTTCATACAACAATATTATAGCGTTATACTTTGCAAAATACCTATTACATCAAATCCAAATATATATACAAGGAGAAACCCTGCTATCAAAAACGGAGCAAAAGGTATTTCACTTTTCATATGAATTGTTTGTGCTCCTCGTTTAAAGTATTGATATGATAGTTTTTGCGAAGTTATTATTCCTACCCCAATGATAGACCCTATAATAAAACCAAGAAATACTGCGCTAAGACCATTGTATATACCGAGTGCTAGGCCAAACCCAAGTGTAAGCTTGATGTCACCAAACCCCATACAAGCCCCTTTAGACACCAACCATAATAGAAATAATGGGAGTGGAACCACAATTCCTGATGCCACAACATTGAAAATATATGGTAATACTGCGCTAGTAGGTATATAAAATAAGATATAAATATGCATCGCTATAAGGGATGCTATAAATGTATATACGACTTCATTGGGTATGATGGTGTGGCGAATATCATAAACCGTAATAATAACAAGTAGTGTCACTAACCATGCAGAAAAGATACCCTGTGAAATAAACTGTGTGTAAAAACCAATAGATGCAAACAAAAGAGCCATTGTCGCTTCCACAAGCCAATACTGATGAGAAATATGACTTCCGCATTTTCTACATTTTCCTTTTAATACAAAATACGAAACGACCGGAACAAGATCTCTATAAGTAAGTGTCTCACCACAACTCATACACCCACTGCGACCTCCTGTGGATTTTCCTGTGTGCAGTCGCAGTATATACACATTTGCATAACTACCTACAATTAAACCAAAGACTCCGAAAATAAATGTACTGTATAATTCTGGATACATAAATACAGTATACACGGTGCCTCGTGTGCTATCTATGTACATCTGTGTGTAGCAAGCAAACAAAAAACGCCTCTTGGCGCTTTTTGTTTACTGTTTTACGTGACAAACTACTACGGTTGTATACAGTAATAGTATGTAGGAGAGTCGCTACAATCCAATGTATTAACAGTACCATCTACGTCACTTGAAAGTACATTATTGTTTGTTTCAAGTTTAGCGCGAAGAACGAAGTCATTTGTTCCTGTTGCGTAACCATATGCTGAACCATCCTTAGGATCAGTTGGTACCGTTGGAATAAATCCTGCAGTCTTTAGTGCTGCTGTTGATGTAGGGTATCCGCTGTTTGAATCATAATACATCTCAAGCGCTAATTGTAATTGCTTCAAATCACCTATTCGTCGTGCATCTCGTGACTTTGTTCGTGCTGAGTTTAATGATGCCAAAACGACTGATGAAAGTATTCCAATGATCGCAATCACAACGAGAAGTTCTATCAATGTAAAACCTCTATTTTTACTAAATATTTGCATATATTGTTTTTATTATAAATAATAATTTGACCTTGCCCACTGCGTATATTTCTGCAGAGTGCACAGTTTACAAGATCTAAGGAGTTGACCGACCCCCACCTTGTATTTTCATTATACTGCCAGTATTACCACTTTATGTACGAACACACTTGTTTTGTGGATAACCTACAACCCTGAAGAGAGATTGTATATAGGCACAAGAACGGAAGCCAATAAAAATCCTACTCCGGCACCGAGCATCACAATCATTAAAGGCTCGATAAGAGATACTAATGTATCTACTGAATTATTTACCTCACGCCGATAAAACTTTGCCATCGTCTCGAGTATATTTCCCAAATCTCCCGTCTCTTCTCCCACTTTCATCATTGCAATAAAGATATGGGGAAACTGCGGATATTCAACAAGAACATCAGACGCTGATCGTCCTCCTTGTATTTCTTTAGCTGCATTTTTCAATATCTGTGCATACACCGGATCATCAACCACTTCTGAACTAATTTCAACTCCGCGAACCAACTGTATACCACTTGAAAGTGTTGTACTTAAACTATCCGCTATACGCGACATATAAAGCTTGCGATATAGGTCGCCCACATATGGAATATTGAGTCGTGCTTTGGCTAGATAACGCTTTCCTTTTTCTGTTTGTGCATACCGAAACAAAAACACTCCGCCTACGATAAATGCAATAAGAATCAAAAATATATACTTTGACATAAATGAACCTGCTGCGATAACAATTCTTGTGTATACCGGCATCGCTTGTCCCGTTTCCAATAAAATATCTGATAATCTCGGAATTACCGTGGTAAGCATCAAAATCATAACGCCGAAAAATGTTGCAATAACAAATGCCGGGTAAATTAATGCATTACGCGCTTTTGCACCGACTTCATAGGTACGATCAAGATAATCGGCAAGGAATGTAAAGGAACTATCTAGCTTACCGGTTTCTTCACCTGTTTTTACCATTGAAACATAGAAGTGGCTAAACACTTTCGGATGCTTGGCAAGTGCATCTGAAATTGTTGATCCACTCTCTAAATCGCTTACTATTTTTGTTAATCTTTTTCGCAGTGCCGGATTTTCTGTTTCACTAGATAAAAGACTAAATGCTCTTAAAGCAGATACCTGTGCCTCAAATAATGTGGTTATTTGGCGAGATAATATAACAATTTCTTTGTTTGTTATCCGCTCAAAGAATTTTATATCACCAGTGAGAAGATCTTTTTCTTCAGTAGACTTTATGGATGAAATTACAAGAGATCTCCTTTGCAATGCAGCAATAGCAACATCTTCATTGATAGCATCAATACTACCCCTCCTTTCCTGTCCTTGGTCATCTATTGCAGTGTATTTAAAAAGTGTCATATTGTTTTTTACAAAAGTCTATCAAGTATCTTAGGATTTAGTGAATATTGATATGCTGTTTCTGCACTTATCTCACCACTGGCAACTAATTCAGCAAGAGTACGACTCATATCAATCATTCCATCTTTTGCTCCGGTTTCAATTACCGTATTCAATTCGTGCGTTCTTTTTTCTCGTATGAGATTTGCAACCGCCTTATTCGCTATAAGCAATTCATACGCCGGCACCAATCCACCTCCGATGCGTGGTACCAATCTCTGAGAAAATATACCCGCTAAAGATGATGCCAACTGCAATCGTATCTGATCTTGCTGGTCAGGTGGAAATGAGTCTATTATACGATTGACCGTCTGTGCTGCGTTATTGGTATGTAATGTGGAAAATACCAAATGTCCAGTTTCGGCGGCAGTTACTGCGGCTGCCATTGTCTGTGGATCACGCATCTCTCCTATAAGCAGTACATCTATGTCTTGTCTGAATGCACCACTAAGAGCAGTAGCGAAGTCTTCTGTGTCTATCTTAACCTCTCTCTGGTCAACCAAAGACATTTTTGGCTTAAATACATATTCAATCGGATCTTCTATCGTAAGTATATGCTCTGACCTCT
>JALWTP010000024.1 GCA_027082835.1 Candidatus Kaiserbacteria bacterium | reverse complement strand
CGAAGATATGCGCAAGAAAGCATTTGAAAAACGAGATGAGTTTCGTGCACGAGCAGAGAAAATTCGTAAAGAATTAAAAGACAAACGAAAAGAACTCCGTGCAAACATAAAAACCAAGGTGGCTGAGAGAATGAAAGAGCACCTAACTGACATATTAGACCGCATAGGAAACGCTCTTGATACTTTCTCTGAAGTACTCACCAGAATTAACACTAAAATAACAGAATTATCAGCAAATGGCGTGGATACCACGGCAGCACAAGCGGCAGCCGACAATGCAGAAGCAAAAATAGCCGACGCAGTAGCCGCGCTTGCCACTGCTCGAAACACATTTACTGTTACACTTGAATCAACAGATCCGGCTTCAGAAGTTAAAAACGTTCGCAGTACAGTACACACTGCGGTACAAACAGTGAGAGATGCACACAAAGCATTAAAAGATGCCGTTAAAGAATTACGAGCAGCAATTCAAGCAGGAAATACACAAACTGGAACAAGCACAGTATCAGCAGGAGCAGGAACAAGTACTGTAAGCACTACCACCCCACCAACTACTACCTCAAGCACCACGCCTACAACACCCCCATCTACTATTCCCACAACACCTCCTACAAGCACCAGTACAGGAGCCGCAATTTAGAAAACATTATTAACAATCATATTAAAATATTATGGACACACAATTAGAAACACAAAATAGTACGGCCCGAGAAGAAGAGGTCTCTGCACAGGAAACCCCTACTCAATCAAGTACACAGAGCGGTTCATCAAATGCAAATGCACTTGGTCCTAAAATAGGGATAATTATTATTGTTGGTCTTCTTATAGTAGGCGGTCTTTATATGTTTAGCACTACAAAGAAAAACAATAATCTAAATATTAATAATGCAACAACAACTCTTCCTGAAGTAAAAATCTCCACACCTGCAGACCAACCTGCACAAATTGACCAAACAATAAATTCATTTGATACTGCTCAGTTTGATGCACAAATAAATGCAGATCTTAATGCAATCGATACGATTGTAAAATAGTTGCATCTGCCAAAAAGCAAAATAAAATCCGCACAATTTGTTGTGTGGGTTTTATTTTGCTTTTTTGTCATCTGCCTGATACACTGCCTCACTATGAAAAAAGAATACGAAATCACACAATCAAAAGACTTAGGTACTGCAGAATACGAAATCAGCGCGACCATAGCTGCTGATACTTTAAATAAATATAGAGAACGAGCCATTAAAACACTCGGTGAAAATGTAGAGGTGCCTGGTTTTAGAAAGGGTCATGTGCCTGCCGATATGCTTTTGGGACACTTAGGAGAAGAGCGAGTGATGGACAAAGCAAGCACTCTTGCTCTTACCGAACTCTATCCCGAAATTATAAAAGAACTTAATATAGACGCTATAGGCTCGCCTAAAATAGAAGTTAAAAAACTGGCAAAAGATAATCCGATGGAATTTGTCGCAACTACCGCCATAATGCCTGAAATAAAACTGCCGGACTACAAAAAAATAGCAAAGAAAGTATTTGAAAAGAAAGAAGAAGTGGCGGTAACTGACAAAGAGGTGGAGGAGACACTTACACATATACGCAGACAACGAGCACAGATAGAGAGTTATGAAAAACAAAAGAGCGAAGGTGCTGAAAAACCTGAAATACCTGAAATTGATGATAAAAACCTTCCTGAATTAACTGATGAATTCGTACAGACACTTGGTGATTTCAAAACTGTTGCCGACTTTGAGAAAAAAGTGCGCGAAAACATCTTAGAGGAAAAGAAATTGAAAGAAATTGAAAGAAAGAGGATAGAAACAGTAGAACAAATCATTAAAGAGTCGGATATAATACTTCCGCAGATAATGATTGATCAAGAAATACACCGTATTGAACACCAAGTGGAAGCTGAAGTAGCACAAACAGGAACAAAAATGGAGGATTACCTCAAGAACATCGGAAAAACCATTGAAGAACTACGAAAAGAATGGGCTCCCGAAGCTGAAAAACGCGCAAAACTGCAACTCATACTCAACGAAATAGCAAATAAAGAAGGCATAGAAACTGATAAGGAAGAAATACAAAGAGAAGTTGCACACATCAAAGAACACTACCCTGACGCAGATGAGGAAAATGTCCGCATCTATGTAGAAACCACCAAACGCAATGAATTAGTATTCAAATCGTTTGAAAATACTGACAAATAAATACTAGAGCCAACTGACAACATATGACTCACTTTTATTGAGTACAGAGACTTTTGGTGGTATATTTTCGCATATGGATTACACAAAAAACATACAAAACAAAGAAGGATCAATGTCCCCTAAGGCACAATTGGTGCCCATGGTGGTAGAAAAGGGGCAATTTGGCGAACGAGCGTATGATATTTACTCTCGCCTACTCAAAGAGAGAATTATCTTCCTTTCGGGACCTATTTATGATGAAGTTGCCAATTTAGTAGTGGCACAATTGCTCTTCTTGCAATCAGAAGATCCAAAAGCCGACATCTCACTCTACATCAACTCCCCCGGCGGATCCGTTTCCGCTACACTTGCGATGATAGACACTATCAATCATATCTCGCCTGATGTTTCTACTGTCGTAGTCGGTATGGCGGCCTCAGGTGGCGCATGGTTGCTCTCATCCGGCACCAAAGGTAAGCGATATGCTCTTCCCAATGCAGAAGTAATGATCCATCAGCCACTTGGCGGTGCGCAAGGACAGGCAAGCGACATTGCCATCACTGCTGAAAACATACTTCGCACAAAGAAGAACTTGATAGACTTGATGGCAAAGAATACCGGCCAAAAACGGGATAAAGTGGAAAAAGATGTGGATCGTGACTACTTTATGAATGCAGAAGAAGCAAAGAAATACGGTATTGTAGACAAGATACTGAAATAACACTATTCAATCGTCTTTTGAACAACTTCTATATAAAAACTCAGCGGTTCAACCTCTGAGTTTTTATATTTTGCATATTGACAAATATCTGGTATTATACTGATGTTGTTTATTAAAAATAATTTCCCGTTTTTCTGACACCATTTTTGACTTTTGTACCGAATGATCCGACAACAGCGTTATATACAAACATTTTAACACTCAGTACTCAGTAAAAAGACAACACTCGTGACAGAACAACGGATATAGCATATATGTCCTTAAAAATAATTCTAATGCTCCTGTTGCTTGCAATGATATTTGGAGCAGTATTTGGGTACTTTCTTCGATGGATAGTATCCTTGGGTAAACGGGGTTCAATGGAGCTCGAAATCAAGCAGAAAATGCTTGACGCAAAGGAGCAAGCAACCCGCCTGCTTGAAGGAGCGGAGCGAAAAGCGGAAGAGATAATACAATCAAAAACCGCCGACCTAAAAGAAAAAAGTAACGATCTTAAAAAAACAGAGGAGCGATTGATTAAAAAAGAAGAGCTTTTGGATAAACGCCAAAGCGATTTGGATGAAGATTATGAGGAAATCAGGGTAAAATCTGAAAAGATTAAAGAACTGCGCACAAAAGCAGATGAAATACTTGCAAATAGAGAAAAAGAACTAGAAAAAATATCCCAATTATCCGTGGAAGATGCAAAAAATGAACTTTTAGAGCATGTAAAGAAAACATACGAGGAAGATATCAATGTGCGTCTTGCAAAACTTGAGCGAGAAGGCGAAGAGCGCTTTGAGCAACGAGCAAAAGAAATACTTACTACCGCGGTACACCGCATTGGTAACAATTTGCAATCCGATGTTATCTCCACAACCGTAGCAATTCCAAGTGATGAGATAAAAGGAAAGATTATCGGAAAGGAAGGACGCAACATCCGTGCGTTTGAAAGGGCTTCGGGGGTAGATGTTATCGTAGACGACACTCCCGGTTCTATTACTATTTCATCATTTGATCCTGTTCGCCGTCAGGTTGCGCGCGTTGCGCTTGAAAACCTCGTTATAGATGGACGCATACAGCCGGCAAAAATAGAAGAGGTGGTTGAAAAGGCGCGAGAAGATATCAATGTCATCATTAAAAAGCGTGGAGAAGAGGCGGCATTTGAAGCAGGGGTACACAATCTTGATCCTAAACTTCTTATTGTGCTCGGACGCCTACACTTCCGCACCAGTTATGGTCAAAATGTACTTGCTCACTCGGTAGAGATGGCACACCTCGCTGCGATGATAGCTGAGGAAATCGGTGCAGATGTACAAGTAGCACGCGCAGGAGCACTATTGCACGACATTGGTAAAGCAGTTGATCACGAAGTTGCAGGTACCCATGTGGAAATAGGACGCCGTATACTGCAAAAGTTTGATGTAGACCCTCTTGTAATACGAGCTATGGAAGCACATCACGAAGAATACCCCTATGCAACACCGGAGAGTTACATCGTGCAGGTAGCAGATGCTATTTCAGGTGGCCGCCCTGGAGCTCGACGAGACTCTGTTGAGAACTATATAAAGCGACTGGAAAACTTAGAGAAAATTGCTGACAGCTTTGATGGAGTAGAGAAAAGCTACGCCATAGCCGCAGGACGCGAAATCCGTGTATTTGTACGACCAAAAGATGTTACCGACCTTGAAGCTCGTGAAATGGCACGCAATATAGCGCTTCAAATAGAAAATGATATGAAGTATCCGGGAGAAATAAAGGTAAATGTGATACGAGAAAGCCGCTCTATTGAATTTGCTCGATAATTGTCATCTTATTTACTTGTCTACCTACAAAAATCCGATTGTATACAATCGGATTTTTGTTTGCTGTACGAAACATGCCTAATTTTGACATATAACCACTTTGATGTTGGTGGTATTGCGTAATAAATAGCCCTGTATATAATGGTTTTAACCATACGGTTACTTATTTGTTATCAATTTAATAAAATTAATTATGAACAAAGCAGCACTTGCAGATAAAGTACACGAAGCTATTGGCGGAACAAAAGCAGACGCCGAGCGAGCAGTGGAAGCTATCATTGACGGAATCGTTAATGGTCTTAAAGGTGGAGAAGAAGTTTCAATCGCAGGATTGGGAATCTTTGAAGCAAAGATGCGTGCAGCACGCACCGGACGAAACCCTCGCACCGGAGAAGCTATTCAAATCGCCGCAATGCGCGTACCAAAGTTCCGCGCAGCGAAAGCTCTTAAAGACGCGGTTAAATAG
>JALWTP010000023.1 GCA_027082835.1 Candidatus Kaiserbacteria bacterium | reverse complement strand
TTCCAGTATGAAGATGGTATGAAAGAAGGATGAAAGAATGACATAGTGTGTATTTATGGTAAGTAATACTTTGATAGTAGCATATTCACCATATACAAAAATACTCTATACACATTTTGCTTGCCAATGTTCCAGGGGTCCCCTGGAACATTGAGACTAGAGCACTGACAATGAAAATAATTCAATGTATAAAAACTAGCGATTAATCGCTATATTTTTTCTGACTACCTTATTATCGACACCTCGGACTGCTTATTAAGTAATGAATCAGTGGTCTCTTGCCTACTTACAACCAACAAACCTCCAATACCCCAAATTTCCAAGGGCGGTCCTTGGAAATTTGCAAGGAGGCTCCTTGTCCATACTTGCCTATGTACGCATTGACTGGCGCTTAAAAATGACCAGTGGACCGGGAGTCTCCTGGGCTACTTATCCATTGGAACTTACTACTTGATTATATGATTTTTGTTTTATTTGTTCTCTTTTTTTAGGGTGATATTATGTGCCTATGAATACCAAGAAAAAAGTACACATTATAGGAGTGGCCGGAGTGGCGATGAGTGCGACCGCCAAACTATTACAAGACGCAGGATGGGAAGTAAGTGGGTCCGACGGCGCATGCTATCCACCGGCAAGCGATTATGTAGAGAAAATAGGCATCACCTTTTGCCATGGGTACAAACCCGAAAACATACCTGCCGATGTAGACACTATTATCATAGGACGAAACGCTCAGCTCACCCCGGAAGATAACGAAGAAGTGGCTCATGCATACGAAATGGATGTGCCGATTAAATCCTTCCCTGAGGTACTACGAGAGATACTTGCCGATTCTCATCGTGTAACTGTTGCCGGAAGTTATGGTAAATCTACTGTTACTTCTCTTATTTCATGGATATTGATGCATGCCGGTAAAGACCCAAGTTACTTTATCGGAGCATACCCGATAGATATGGAATATACATCACATAAAGGTGCGGGAGAAGTCGCTGTCATAGAAGGTGATGAGTACCCGACGGCGCACTGGGATGATCGTTCTAAGTTTTTACACTTTGATCCCGCTGATGTAATACTCACTTCTGTAGAACATGACCATGTGAATGTATTCCCCACTCAAGCAGATTATGAAAAACCATTTAAAAAATTACTTAAAAAGATGCCGGAAGACGGACTACTCGTCGCCTGTACTGATAATTTTGGCGTGTCAAACATGCTTCAGTATGCACCCAACTACATTACCTACGGATTAAAGAGTAATGCACTATGGCGTGCTGAAAACATACGCTATGGCGAAACAAGCACCTTTGACCTCACTCACGACGGAAATACTATCACCTCTCTGAGCACTTCGCTTTTAGGTGCGCACAATATACAAAACATAGTGGGAGCAGCTGCATTTGTACTCACTAGAGAATTGGTTACTGAAGAAGAATTGTGTTCTGCCATTGAAGCGTTTTCGGGCGTTAAACGACGAATGAATTTGATAACAAGAACTTCGCAGGTACCAACATATGAAGGATTTGGTTCGTCATATGAAAAGGCGCGCTCAGCCATAGAAGCAATGACCTTACACTACCCCGACAAAAAACTGGTAATTTTATTTGAGCCACACACATTCAGCTGGCGTAATCGTGATGCTATATCGTGGTATGATGATGTCTTTAAAGAAGCGAGTGATGTATTAGTATTTCATCCGGCAGAACAAGGCGCTTCTACACATAAGCAACTCACCCAACAAGAAATTGTTGACCGCGTAGCACAATCAGGAGTGAGTGCGCACGTCGTTATGGATACAGATGGTATTCACTCAATACTTACTGATATTCTTACCAACGACTCCGTCCTTTTGGTACTTACTTCAGGCAACTTGGATGGTGCACTAGACACTCTTCCGCAGTGGTTAGATACACACTTTGTATAATATACATTACTTACCTTATTGACTTCCCTGTATTTACAGTACAAAATCAATATAGACCCATTCACCACAGGAGAAGATGAATGTTTGAACTTTTAAATGAGGGGCCTGACGAAGAGCGTTGGTTCCCAGAAACAAATGCCGAACACGATGTGGTATTTCGAGTTTCCGAAATCGGATTACACATCAGTGCCTTTGGTATCAAAGGAGGAAAAAACTGGAGAATTGACCGCACCAACTCACAAACTTTTAATATGTTGGTGCGTCAAGTGAATCCTTTGATAAGCACTCTTTCGATGCCTATACCATCACATATGAACGGGAAAATCATTCGCGCTAAAGATATGAAGCGTGAATACTTCCAGCAAGGTGTTACAGTGCTGGGAAAGGAACATGCTGATGGTATCATCTTACAACGCGGCGAAGCCTATGGTGTCACATCGGCCGATTGTCCAACTTTTACCTTTTGGAGCTCTGAAAACGATACTGTGATTGCTGGACATGCCGGCTTGCGCAGTATCATCCAGAAAAGCGTCAACGAAAGAGGTGAATATGCGGAGCAAAAACACAGTGTGATCAAAAACGCACTGAATGAGCTTCGTGTTACCGATATGAATTCAGTGAGTGCACACATACTCTGTGGGGCGCGAACCGGCTTTATATATTCTCGAAAACACCCTACTTTTGGGCACGGGAATATGCAGATACAAAACCTCATTGAAGCAATGTATCCGCATTCGGGAATTATCTCTTCTGACGAAGCAATAAACATGCCTCGCTTGGTAGTGGCAGAAATGTGCCGTTACGGTGTTCCTATCGAAAATATCACCTTTGACGGTGGTGACGGTATCGAAATAGATACTCACGGTGATCGCGATATATTTGGCAACCCAAAATGGGCTAGTCAATCACGAGATCCAAAAAGCGGAAGGAACTTCGTACTTGTACAACGGTTCTGATCATTACCTTTGTTCTTTTTCCAAAAAAGGTACCCCTCCGGTGCACATGCGTGCCGGAGGGATTTTTTATATACCTTTTTCTATTATTTTGCCTTATTTATCATCTTTATCGGAGCTATATGAACCCCAATTAAGCTCAACATCACTCGCTTCTTGTGATCGAATAACTCCATTTGAATCTATATGTAATTCGTATATCTTTTTATTATCCTCAACTTTTGCTAAAAATCCACTTCCAACAGGGGTAATATGAAGAACTATCATAGAGGGGTTGGCTGTTTTTAGCGCTTTAGCAAGTGCATCAAGCACTTCTGGTGTCTTGGTTATCTTTGCGGGTACTCCTTTCTCTATAGATCCAATTTTATATTTCTTAAGTAAATCCCATGCACGGTTTGAATGTATTTGTGCAAATACTCCAGTCACTTCTTGTCCACAATACCCTTGTATAATTTGTGCTCCTGCAGGATGATACGGTATATATGGAGTCACATCATATACTTTGTTGTTTATTACCAAATAACAATCATTGAGCATAGAGTGTGCGTGCACATCACTCATAGTGAACGAACCTGCCGATGGTGTATATCCTAAACTTTTCTTTAATTCATTTATATTTAAGTTTGGAGAAACGAATGTTACTTTTTGTACAGTAGTGTTTTTTGTTGTAGAAGACGATGTGCTCGCAACAGTATTACTGTTATACATACTTACCCCAAAAGCTCCTGCTATTATTGCGAAGAATAGTACGAGTATTATAAATGTGATTTTTTTCATATTATTTTTATAGATTAAATTCTTCAGAGAATAATTGAATATGTGGCACACCGTCTTTCACAAACGAATCTTTAAGTGCGTGAATCATAACCGGAGGAGCACAAATAAAGATATCACGTTCAGGTGCATCAGATACATCTTTCAATATAATTTCAGTGGTAAGATATCCCAGTTCATCAGAATAATACGGAATTATTTTGAATGATTTTGTTTTTGCGGCTATTTGCTCAAACAAATTCAGAAACACCGCTTCTTTTTTATTGCGTACCGCATAATACATAACCACATCAAAATCAGGTGTAAAAAGTATGTTTTTCGCCATACTCACGAAAGGTGTTACTCCTATGCCGCCTGCAATCCATATTTGCTTTTTCTTTTTTTCTGCCGTATAAGAAAACGAACCAAACGGACCCTCCACACATACTCGCGCACCCGAGGATAGATGTTGGTGTATGGTATCTGTATAATCGCCTAGTACTTTCACCGCTATCTTAAGTGTACCTTCTGTATTATGTGAAGTAATAGAGAATGGATGCTTTTCACCGGATATGTTTTTATCTGAAAAAGAAACAAATACAAATTGTCCCGGAGTATATTTCATTGCATCTCCTACTGGAGTCATTTCTATTTCCACAATGCTACTATTTAAATACAGAATATCTTCCACTATATATTCGTATTCCCGAGTAAATGTTTTCCCCAAGACACTTCTATAGAGCCATACAAAAACACCAATTGCGGATATAGACAATACATACACAGTAAGAAAAATATTGTGATTCATCACATAACTCGGTGTAAAATATATATGTACCGCACCTAAGAAAAGCGCGAGGCCAAGAAACGCATGTATTTGCTTCCAAATGTGATATTTGGGCCGTAGATATAGAGTGAGTATGATAATGACAATAGACAGATACAATGCAATAATACCTAAATCGCGTTGCCAATTAGTGGTGATAAGGAAGAATCTATAGATATCGGTGGAGGTTACTGCATATCGTCCTAATAAAAATAATGGGTGTGCGAGCAACAACATAAATGCTATCTGCCCTAATTTACTATGTTGTTCGTAGAGATTATTAAGACCGTTAAATAACTTTTCTAATATGCGCACTCGTGCTGAAAGTATTAAAGTAAACGCAAATAACACTGTTCCTAGTATACCGGATATTTCTCCCAATCCTGCCAGAAATGAATACACACTGGCAAAATGTGAAATTGCGGTCGGTGTACTCACCCACAACAAAAACGGTACTATGAGCAACACAAACAGTACTATATATTCTTTGTTTTTCGTTATAAATTGCATAATAATTATTCTGTTCAAAAAACCGTTCACTACATTTGGGTTTTTGTGTTTTGTGCGCGATCTAGGAGTCGAACCTAGGACCTCACGAGTATCAGTCGTGCGCTCTAACCAGCTGAGCTAATCGCGCTCCTTCTACATATCAGTCGTGCGCTCGCAATCTTTACCTTGAGCTGAGACTGATAGCGCTCCTTCTACATATCAGTCGTGCGCTCGCAATCTTTA
>JALWTP010000022.1 GCA_027082835.1 Candidatus Kaiserbacteria bacterium | reverse complement strand
CACTGTGGAAGGCGGGTGCGAGCTCCAAAACGAAAATCTTTATGAGTGCCGCCGCCCTCCACGATGCTAGCGACTAGCGAAAAGTATAGCACGAATACGGTAAAAATATACAAAAATAGCAGAAAATCGCGTACCAATACATGCTCACACAAAGGTATAAAACGAAAAAATCCGCCAGAGGCGGTTTTTTTCGAAGATTTTCGTAAGCCACACACAACTCAAATGAATGTGACACTCACGAATAATATAGCATACTTCTGCAAAAATGCAAGCATTTTTGCAGAAAAGGCACTCCATACCGACATATTCTTTAAAAAAAGGTATCAAAATGCGCCAATGTTCCAGGGGACCCCTGGAACATTGGCGCACAAATTTCCAAGGGCCGCCCTTGGAAATTTGGAAGTATTTATATATCGATTAATCGATATATATTCGATATAGGTATACTAACTATTTAAGAAAAGGTTTGGTTATTTTTTCTGTGTTTTTAGCTGCTTAAGTAGCTGGACAAATCGCGGGTCACTCTTTAATTCAGGATGATCATTCACCAATGTATTTGCCTTATCCACATTTCCCGTTGAGTACGCAATAATGATGTATGCCACTGCAACTTCTTTGATGCTTGGTTCTAGTTCATACGCTCGCTGTACATATTGCATAGCCAGATCTTTTTTCCCTTGCAAAGTCGCATTATCTGCCATTTGTACCAAAACCGTTTGACGAGTTGGCATCAGTTTGTGTGCTACAAGAAGCGCCTTCTCTTCGTCTTTTAAATTTCCATACGCACGATGCAATACAGATTCCAAAACATATGGACGACCATCTTTGGGAGCATTCTTTTCTTCTTCTTTCATACCCTCGTATGCTGCTTTGTACCATTGTGTTTTCGTTTCGTTACTGAGCCATTTTGCTTTTACGAGTCGCCCTGCTATTTGTGCAAATTGCTCGTGTACTTCTTGGCTGCCGTTGGTTCGCTTCTCTCCCGCTTTCTTAAACAATTCAAGTGCTCTGGCATTTTCTTTTTGTGCTAGCTCAACACTGCGTGATGAAATGTTGAACGACCGCGCGTTTGCGATGAGCGCTCGCATAAGGAGTCTGTTGGTGTGTATAGACGCGTAATTTATCAATACTGCTACCACAACAGAAACTGCCAAGACTGTAAGAGCAACTATGTCTGATATGTCCCTTTCCTTTATTTTCAACGCAAGTGTTTTGTAGCGGCCTGCATTCATCGCTCCCACCCATGCAATGAGTGAGAAGAAGAGCCAATAGCTAATAACCTGATCAAACACTGTGAGATTTTGAAATGCGTACGCGGTAATCAAACCATATAAAATCCACTTTTGGACCGGTGAGAAAAATTGGTCTTTGTGTATCATCCACAAAAGTGTGAGGAATATAGAAAGGTATGCCAAGAACCCAAACACCCCGCCTGCTATAAGCCAGTCAAACACTGCGTTATGTGCACGGTCATACCATGTCTCAAGATGGAACATATTTGGATTGTAGTGAGAGTTAAATACATAATTAAATCCACCCTGCCCCCACCCGAGTAGTGGTCGTTCTTTCACACCCTGTATCGCCATACCCCATATCATAGTGCGCGCTGAAATAGATGGATCTGAGAGTGAGATAGACGCAAAGCGTTTAAGTAGCGGGTTCTTTTGTACCGTGTCTGAATCTTTCATAGCCCAAAATCCAAAAGCAGTCATTACAAATATTGCAATGGTAAGCAGAGAGACGATTAGCACTTTCTTATTCTTTCTGTAGGTAAATGCGAGCCCCAATAGAGAGACTATCGCACCTAGCAAGAGCCCGAGTGTCGCACCGCGTGTTGAGGTTAGATACAGGGCGTATAGCGAAAATGGGATTGTTGCGAGGTATGCAAAACGCCACTGTCTTGTCGTCTTATCTGAAATAGCAAGGAGCGTTGCGATAAAAATGTTAAATAGTGCATAGCCCGCGAGATAAATCGGATTTCCCAGCGTAGAGTACAGTCGCCCTGTCTCGCCCGCAAATGATTGCAACAGTGTCTGTATTGAGATAAACAACCCCACTGAAAGCGCAACGCGCCAAAGCCAGAGCCACAACTTTTCGGTATTGAGCACGCTCTGTGCAACTACCAAATACGCCCACGCGTGAATGAGCATCATCCAACCATCCATTCTCTCGTAATTACTGAAAAAACTTTTGAATGGATTTTCTCCAAAAATGTCTGCAAGTGCTATAAGAAATACAAATACACTTGTGGCAACAAGCGTTGGTGTTATCTTTGGTCTATATTCCCTATCGGCAATAGCCAGTGCCGCCCATAGCATAAATATAACTTCAACAATAATTCTAAATGTCCAATTCTTACCCACTATATATGGAAAGAATGTGCTGTTTAAGACAACAAGAGGTACAAACGGCAATGCAAACAACCCTATCAGTATAATTGTTCTCAAAAATGTTTTAGTATCTTTCGTCAGCTCCATAGTTCAATAGTATAACACACGCTCTTTGGTTGTCTGTGATGAATATTTCAGGGTATTATGTCTTGTCCACCATCGCTTGACCAAATCATTCTAGAAAGTAGTATTGGCGTATGTACTCGCACGCAAAGAAAACTTTTTTCACAAAATACATAGATAAAGAAATGCATTATTTTTTAGGTGGAAGTGCATGGCTGTTTGGTGCACATATTTTGACCAGTGTACTGGCACTTGTCGTTACTGTTGTAGTGACTCATTCATTGAGTGTTAAGTCGTTTGGACACTATCGCTTTATACTCGCTATACTGCCGTTTTTTACTCTTTTTTCTCTGCCGGGCGTCGCGCAGTCGTTGACGAGATCAGTCGCCAGAGATAATGTAGTCAACATTGCATCTATTGCACTCTCTCGTGTACGGTTTGGACTTGCCGGATCCGTCTTGGCAATCATCTTTGCTGGCTACTATTGGTATCTCGGCAACACACAAACGGCATTTGCTCTCATCATTGCCTCACTGTTCATTCCATTTATAGACTCCTTCTTCACCTATTCTTTTTATTACAAAGGACGGGGTCAATTCAAAACATCGGCACAGTACGACACACTCACTCGCCTTTTTTATGCAACGACAATGGCAACCACCGTACTTATTACACAAAACATTCTTATACTGGTATTCGTTTACTTACTTTCGCAAACAACTGCGCGAGCATTCTTTCTGATACGCACTCACTTGAAAAATGAAAAACACTCTGCCGTAGGCAAAATGAATAGCAATGATGACACTATTGAATATGGCAAGAAACTCTCACTGGTAACCATCTTAAATGTATTTGCCAATAATATAGACAAAGTGTTGGTATGGCACTTCCTCGGAGCAGAGGCACTCGCGCTGTATGTGGTGGCACTCCTTGTAGCAAACGAACTAACACGCGGACTCTTTACCTTCTCACAAGTGGCACTGCCCAAACTGTCTACCGACTCTATTGCCAATACCAGAAAAGCACTTCTTACCTTTACCGGTATTACACTTTCCGCTGCCGTCGTATATGGACTGGCCATAACTCCACTGATACATATATTCTTTCCAAAGTATGTGCAGATACTACCTATTGCACTTATTGCTTCTATATTGGTGTTTATAATACCGTTATATACACTCCTTAATACTACATTTATTGCGAAAAAGATGACTAAAAAAGTTATGTACATTCAATCTCTTGATGCACTACTCTCTATTTCGCTTATCTCAGCAGTGCTTTTATTTACTTCGTATGGAATACTTGGAGTTGTGATGGCAACAATAGTCCGTTTTGTTATTTTGATTATTTTACAAAGATATATTTTGTATTAAGAATATAATAAAACGAAAAAGATGGTTAACGAAATTGTCATTATAAAAAATATAATGTCTTTTAGTCTTGCAACATATTAATTCCCATATCTCTTTTAAGTATTTCTGCTGTATCCTTGGTTATAGTATATATATAATCAACATCTTCACGAGAAAGACAATCTTTATACCCAACCTTTCCTTGCCTTACGAAGCGGTAATTTTTATGTTTTTTTAAAACACACCCCATTGTTGTCTGTTCGAGCTTCTTCATATTCTCAAAAGACGACATTTCTACTGCCTTTTTTATTATTTTGCTATCTATTTGAAAACCCATAATATCAAAAAGTTTTGCCAAATTTATTTCAGGTTCTCTATGGAAATCTTCATAAGAAAACAGATAAAGATGTTGATCACTCCGTATGTTGTTAATCCAACTTTTAATATGTCTATTCCAGGCACGAGCCCCATATCTTTTGTCTCTTATAAATGCTGATAGGTCTTTTTTGTATATACCCAAATCAGTAAGATAGTGAAAATATGAGACAGCTACATCGTAAGGATTTCGTACTAGTAGAAATATATTCTCGTATTCTGATGAAAATCTAGAATGAGTTTTGATTATATTCCTAAACGGGAAATATTGTAATTTACTTGTGCCGATTCCCGTCAATTCAGGAACAAAGTGTCGTATGTTAAAAAAATTAACATTAATATCTAATTTAAGATGCATACTTATGACATTTGCCACCAAAAAAGAGACCCATGTATTACCAGACTTTGGAAAAGAAACCAAATATATGGTATCTTTTCTATTTACAGTTGGCAGTATGCCATGTGAAAATAAATATCGTGTGTATTTATATATCTTCTCTTTAAAAAACATGTTAATTAATATTTTATAACGCCTCCCTTTTGGACACTGCCTACTTGAAGTCCATACCTATTCCTTACTTTTCTGAATATATAATCTACTAAATAAATTACTGTACTATGATATTCTTCACTCATCGTTTTTCGTTGCTACAAGAAGTATGTTCCCGGAAAACAATGGGAAAATGCGTGATAATGGAAGAATAAAAGCGTATGCAATTTTCCCTTTCCAACTGAGTTTAAAATAATTTTCTATGAGACAAGTCATTTTTAATTCTTTTACTCTAAATCCAGCATAGTGCACTAACTGAGTAATCGTTTTATAAGTAAATGCCACTTTATGATCAGGATGCTGAGCTTCGTGTCCGAAGAAAGCCAATATAAAAGAGAGCATATTGGTAGCGTTTGGTACGCTTATAATAAGCTCTGTTTCTTCCTTCATAATTCTTTTAACCGAATCAAGCGCCACTTTTAAATTCATTAAATGCTCTAATGTCTCGCCAAAAACTATTACATCGGGCTCAAAATCTATATCCGCCACATCATTAAAATCCTTAACTACAAGAGAGGAATTCTTCCATTCCATATTATTGAGTCTATTTACCCCTTTTTCATCCAGATCTATGCCCAGTTGCTTATGTGCAACCACATCTATCTTTGCGTATAACAAAGTACCTTTTTCTAACTTTTCTTCGGTAAACGGCCAATCAGTAGCGCCCAAATGTAGAACATTCTTCCCCGTGCATTTCTCTATAATATAATTATCACGATAGCGGAGATAATCTCTGTAGGTTATTCTTTTTTGATATTTATGTTTAATTAAACTCATATACTGATTATATAGACATCTGTATGATAATCAAAATCCATTTCTGTTATGTTAAATATATAGTCACCTTTGATATTAATTGATTAAAATGCCGTTTAATTTGTGTATATAATTCTCTTCTGAAAAGTATTTTTTTGCATATTTAATGTTCTCTATTTTAGCTTTGTGTAGAGCTTCTTTATTTTCTACAAAAAACGAAATTGCTTGCGCAATTTCTTTTGAATCTTTAGTCCAGATTATTTTGTTTACTTCATTTTTAAGCTCCGATAAGTAGTTATGCTCGGTAAGAATCAGTGCATTTCCTGTCGCCATTGCTTCTATGGCTGATATTGGCAGAGCCTCTGATGAAAAGTACGACGGCAGAACAAAAATATCTGATGTGTGGAGGAGTTCTTTTTTCTGATCTCCTCTTACCATACCGAGATAGTGCACTCTTTGCATTGATGAAATCTTTTCCATAAAGTGCTCCTCTACTTCTTTTTTACTCATATCGTTATCTCCCACAAAGCCACCTGCTATATTCAAGTAAACATTGTCATACTGCTTTTCCAAATCGGCAAATGCATCGAGCAAGTAAAATATACCCTTCGTTGCCAGTATGTTTGAAAGATACAGTATGTGCACTTCATCGTTAGTGTCTTTTTTCTCGTATTTATACACCTCAAGATCTGCATTATAAAAATTAGGGACGACATTGATATGAATATTGGGGAAATCACTAAATTGCTCACGCATACCCTCAAGCAGTACTATTCCCTCCTCTACATGGTTATATGTAAAAGTAACTAGATAGCGATACCACTTAGGTAGTGAATGATAAAACGATTTGAAATCGGCACCGTGCAAGTGGGTGACGATGCGCGTGCCTGCGGCGCGCGCAAAAAACACCAGCACCACATCACGCACACTTCCCAGCATAGTGCGACTACAAGTGAAATACACAGTATCTACTTCTTTAGTGGTGAGTATAAAAGCGATTTTAAGGATTGAGTATATGGTGCGTAGTATTTTTATAAATACATTTTTCCCGGTGAGATTGTGGTTTACAATGTACTTTTTGCATCCTTCTATACACTCGTATGCTTTCGTAAAGGCTACTGCCTGCCCTGTTATCGGAGGCACCAAAGGACCGACAAAAAGTATTGTGGTTTTTTCAGCTCTGGCTGCGAAATACTGCCTTACTTTACTTAATGGCTTTCTAAAAAACAATAATAGCGGGGCGTGCATATTGTTCTTACGCCACGCGCGCACGCTTTCTATATTACTGCGTATAATTGCTCTTACCGAACCATTGCTCACTCCTCCTGCTTGCATTTGCACGAGTGTGTGCGGAATGTATACAGACGGTAAGTGCTCTTTTTCCAAGAACCTCAACATCAACTCGTAATCAGATGCTATCTTCATATCCTCTCTATACACTCCATAGGTGTCATAAGCACTTTTGCGTACAAAAAAGGCAGTATGTGGCGGATGCCATCCGCGTCTAAACAAACCTGAAACATACGGTCGCGATTTCCACACTCGCACCACTTGTTTTTCTGTGTGGTCGCGTACATATTCCACATCTCCATATGCACACATCACCTTTGAGTCCAAAAACACATTATGTATTCGCGCAAGTGCATCTGTATCTTTATACACATCATCTGCGTTGAGTATACATACTATCTCGCCTGTAGCGTGGGCGATACCTTTGTTCATTGCGTTGTATATACCGCCATCCTTCTCGCTCACAAAAAAGTCCACCACGCCCTCACCCATATACTCTTGTACTATCTGCTGCGTGCCGTCTGTGGAATTGCCGTCTATCACTATGTATTCCACATCGGTGTGTGTTTGCATTCTGACAGATTCAATACAGTGGCGTATAGTATCCGCCCCGTTGTATACGGCAGTAATGACTGATATTTTCATTACTTTGATTATAATAAGGAAACGAGAGTAAGTATATATGTACCGGTTACTCTAATGTGGTACATTGTAGAGAATGAAAACAGCATTGATTTTAGGAATTACCGGCCAAGATGGCTCATACCTGACTGAATTACTTTTAGAAAAAGGATATGAGGTACATGGAATGATACGCCGATCCAGTTCACTCAACACATGGCGACTTGACCACCTATATAACGATAAAACTATACGAGATAAAAAGATGTTTCTGCATTATGGAGATATTACCGACTCTATAAACATTACCAAGTTGGTAGCTCTGATAAAGCCAGACGAAATATACAATCTGGCAGCGCAAAGTCATGTGAAAATATCTTTTGAAATACCTGAAATAACCGCACATATTGACGCACTCGGTACATTGAAACTACTTGAAGCGGTGCGAAGTCTGGGACTTGAGAAAAAGACCAAAATATATCAGGCATCCACCTCCGAACTCTATGGAAAAGTAGTGGAAACTCCACAAAGTGAGAAAACACTCTTCTATCCACGCAGTCCCTATGGTGTTGCCAAACAGTATGGATTTTGGATTTTAAAAAACTACCGTGAGGCATATGGTATGTTTGCCGTCAACGGAATACTCTTTAACCACGAAAGTGAACGACGAGGATTTAACTTCGTTACTCGCAAAATAACCATCGGTCTCTCTAAAATAAAATTGGGTCAACAAAAAGTATTGGAATTGGGAAACTTGGACGCGAGGCGCGACTGGGGCTACGCACCCGAGTATGTAGAGGCGATGTGGTGTATGTTGCAACACAAAACTCCTGAAGATTTTGTTATCGCAACGGGAGAAACACACTCGGTACGCGAATTTGTTGAAGAAGTGGCGAAAAACTTAGATATTGAAATACAGTGGAGCGGAAATGGCGTAAAAGAAGTAGGCAAAGACAAGCGAACAGGCAAAACCATTATTAAAGTGAACAAAAAATATTTCAGACCGACAGAGGTGGATGTATTGCAAGGCGACCCTCGTAAAGCACAAAAACTGCTGAAATGGAAGGCAAAAACTTCGTTCAAAAAACTTGCGAAAAAAATGACCGAAAGTGACTTTGCACTGATGCAAAATGGCGGTACTATTTTATACTAAGACTATGCAAAAAGATTCAAAAATAGTAGTTTTTGGCGGCAGTGGAATGTTTGGCAGTGCCGTTGTACATATACTTACACACAAGGGATACGAAAACATCCTCACACCCACCCATAGCGAAGTAGACTTATTGCAAAAAGAAAGCGTGGACGCCTACTTTAAGACACAGAAACCGGACAATGTATTTATGATAGCGGGGCTTGTTGGTGGTATTGCCGGCAACCAAAAACGCAACGCGGACTTTTTATACCAAAACTCCACAATGATTTTAAATGTACTTGAAGCGATTAAAGAATATTCACGAAAGACAAAACTCCTCTATACCGGATCCACCTGTATTTATCCAAAAGAAAACCCACAACCAATACGCGAAGATAGGTTCTTGATGGGACCGTTTGAAGAAAGCAATAAAGGATACGCTGTTGCCAAGTCGCTTGGCGTGGTGGGGTGCCAACTATACGCTCAACAATACGATATGAATTGTGTCGCAGTAATGCCAACCAATATGTATGGCTTTAACGACAACTACGACCTTGAGACCGGTCATATGATACCTTCTCTTATTCGCAAGTTTATAGAAGCAAAGAAAAACAATACACCGGTTACATTATGGGGATCGGGTAATCCGCGCCGAGAAGCGATGTTTAGTTACGACGGAGCTGATGCTGTGGTGTATCTTATGGAGAACTACAATTCTCCTGAAATAGTAAACATAGGAACCGGATTTGATTATTCAATCAAGGAATTCGCTGAAATAATCGCGAAAGAAGTCGGTTTTGAGGGCGAAATACAGTGGGATACCAGCAAGCCCGAGGGCGTATTTGAAAAGCGCACCGATATAGAAAAATTGAAGTCGCTCTATCCCGAGTTTAATCCTCGCACACTTGCCGAGGGTGTACGCGAAATACTCAACAACGAAAAAGAAATGGAACGAATACTTTCGTTTAAATAATCACCTCGGTGTGCAAACTACTCCTCTACTACCTCAAACCCCTCTACGACGAGTCGTTTCTTTTTTTGAGTGATATACACAATGCCTGATACCGTGAAGAGCAGTATCGCGATGAGTATGTACCACTGCGCGGTGGAAGTTTTTTTGTGAGTGTCTGTAAGTACAACCGCAGCGGTTTGGTCTGTAGTACTTAGCGCAGATGCACCGAAAGTGTTTGTTTTAGCAGATTCTGAATTGATGATTTTCTTTTTCTGTGTTTTTACGCTTCGGTTTTGTGTACGAACACCTACATATATCGGCTTTTGATGACTGCTTTGCGTAGTGTGTAGCACCTGCTTTTGTATCGGTCTTTTCTGCATCGTATTGCTACTCTTTGTTTTTGTTGTCGTAGTTGCAGTTGAGGTCGCAGTTGCAGTTTTCTGCATCACTTTTCTATGCCCTTTTAGCGCCAACTTACCATTGGGAAAATACAGTGCAATATCTTCACCGGTTGAATACATTGTTATGTGCGTTGTGTCTTTTGAAAACTTCACTACCCTGCCCGCACCGATGATGGTATTTTCAGGAAAAATAAAGTATTGACCACTGGCCTGCAAGCGCCAGTGTGATATGTCCAAATCGTGCGTTGCGTTATTTTGTATCGCTATCCACTGATGTTTTAAATCGTCATACGATACTTTCGCTTCAAGTGGTTGCACCGACACCGCTATCTTTTGAGTATCAGATAGAATGCCTTTGGTTAAGGTGACGCTCACTATGTACTCCCCTGCATACACATACGAATGCACTGCCGTGTATCCTACAGATGCACGCCCGTCTCCAAACGACCATTTTACTCCCGCATCTTTAACAGTTCGTCCTTGTGCATCGTATCCTTCTGCGTTGAAAATGACTTGAGCACCCTCTGTTGTTGTGATTTGTTTGGGCACTCGTACATATACATCTTGCGGTGGCTCTATAGTGACTGTTTGATATCGGTATGATGGAAAAGAGCTACCGCCTGAAGCACTGCTTCCTGATGTGCTTCTTGCACCTGTGCTTCCACCGCCACTTCCCGCGCTTCCTGATGAAAATACTCCGGGAGTGGGCGCTCCGGCGGCAAAAGTCCCGTTTGTTGTGCCGCGCGCAAGTGAATTACCGTCGTCTTTTGCTCCAAGTGTATCGGTGTATGTTGCCGTATTTATTTCACTTCCCGTTGTATCCTTTATAGATATCGTCTCTCCGGTATTTTTTAAACTAAATACACTATCAAACACCGAAGCGGTTACCGATGGGTTGTCTGCCATAAAGGTGGTTGCGTCATCAGCGATAACTGCACATTTATTTTGCGATAGTACTCCGCTTCCTTGGAAAAGCACCAGAGAATGATTGGTTGCATTCTCGTAGAACTTCCATCCATTAAGATCAATATCGTTGGTAGCATCGTTACAGACTTCCACCCATTCGTGTTTAGCATCCGCTCCGCTGGGCGCATACATAATCTCGCTAATAAAAGCGCCTGCATGAGAAATAGATGGGGCCGAAAGAAAGAAAAGTAATAAAAATATGGGTGTCCAGCGATAGTTATTCGTCTTCATTATGTAAAATGCTTTTAAGTACATCTTCGGGTACTTCGTTGACTGCGTTTTCTCGCTTTATAGAAGTGTTTTTCCCATTGGAAGATGCTGTGCCATCTTTTTCTTTTGAGTCTGTGTTTTTCTCAAGTATTGCACTAAGTGCCTTTTTTAAATCATTTTTGGATTCGGAAGGATTGTCGGTCTTTCTTCCTGATTTGTTTTTATTCTGTTGTGGCTTTTTTGTTTGTTTTTGCGGTTCTTGAGATTTAAAACTGCTCCCATTCCCATTGTTATTACCTCCTCCACCAGATGACAATGTATCTTTTGGCCTGTCTTTCACCCTTTTTGCATTTCCTTTGCTTGATCCATTTGGTTTATATTTATCTTTTTTATCAAAACCACCAGCAGGAAGCGCCTTATCTACTGATGCAATAAGTGCCTCAACATCTGCCCGGTGCTTCGCAAATTGTACACGCGATGCGGTGATTACTTCATTTACATAACTCTTTGGTGGATGATCAACCGGCGGTAGCGATGTTGCAGAAAACGGCTTAGAACCAATATTGTCTATCATCAAAGTCAGATACATTTGGAACTGTCCGAGATTAACAATATCTTCTGCATAAAAGGTGGGCTCAAAAATGGTTTTGAGTGTCTCTGCATCAAATGGACCAACACGAAAAGTAATAGTCGTTCCCACATTGCCAAATACCGCAGCGCGTATGTTTTCCTCTACTTGTTCTATATACTGGTGCGCTATGGTGAGTGCGAGTTTGTATTTTCGTGCTTCCGAAAGAATGTTCGCAAACGAATCATTTACGACAGACTGAAATTCATCAACATACAAATAAAATGGAGGTAGTTTAGCGAGTGCGTCAGGCGTTTCCTCAGCGCGGCTCATCGCCGCAAGATACATTTTCGTCACCAACATACTCCCCAATAGATCGGCATTTTGTTCACCCATTCTTCCTTTAGAGAGATTGACGATAAATATCTTGTTGTTGTCCATCAATTCCCGTATATCAAAAGTTGATCTTGGCTGTCCAATGATATTGCGAACTAACGGATTTGCAGAAAACTGTCCAATTTTGTTTTGGATAGCCGGTGTCGCCTCTTGTGTATACCTGTCGGTATATCCGGCAAACTCTTCCACCCAGAATCGTTTTACGATGGGGTCGGTTATGTACTGCACCACTTTTTCTCTGAAGTCTTTGTTGATGAGCATTCTATTTACATCAATGAGTGTTGTATCGGGATACTCAAGCAGTGCAAGGAGTGTGTTTTGCAGGATGTACTCCATTCTCGCTGACCATGCATCAACCCAAATCCGCTTGAAAGAACTCATCAGACCCGCCACTACCAAGTGTCGTTTATCGTAGCCAACATCTTCCATCACATTAAAGCCCAGTGGGTATTCTGTATCAAACGGTGCAAAATACACCACATCATTTATTCTATGTTCCGGTACGAACTCTAATAGTTTTTCAGCAGTACTACCATGTGGATCAATAAAACAAATACCTTCGCCGTTTTGTATGTCTTGGATTGCCATATTTTCAAGCAAGGTAGACTTACCCATTCCTGTCTTTCCGATGACATACATATGACGCATCCGATCTTCCGCACGAATACCAAACGGTATTCTGTCATTACGAGAATCGGTGGCTCCGAAATACACTATCCGTTTTGGGTCATAGGTATACATAGGATAAGTATATCGTATAGAAAGCCACTCTGCATATGTGTAGTTTATGAAAAAGTATATTTATGCATTACTCATGTGAAAGAAGAGCTTCGCGCGTGTATTTATTTGCAGGATCCCAGAGCATCCACGAATAGATACCGTTATCGTATGTCGCCTGTATCTGCGCACGCACCTTTTTTGCATCATAGATACCACCGTAATCAAAATCTTGCAACCACGGACGAAGTGTCTGTGCATTTCTTTGTGGTTTTTTGAATATCATCGGTGTAGAGGTACCTATACGCGTATATGCCAAAGAGCCGATACTGGTAGTTGTACTATGCAGACGCGCAACTGCCTTTTTGAGAGAATAGTCTATTACACCGTACACATTTTCATTTGGGTTTGTGTAGCCATTAAATCCTCGTGGATAGTGCGATGGATAGGTCATCGGTGCTATATAGTCAAAATACGGTGTTGCGCGTTCCATCACCTGCCCTATCGTGAGATCGTCTTTGTTTGTAGTGGTCATACCGAATAAATCAACGGAAAGAACGGGGATATATCCGGTAGCATCAGGCTGTCGTACTTTTAGTGTGAGATATCTGAAGAACTTCTCTAATTCCAACGCTCGCTGAGAATAGTCAGAGTGCACAAAGTGTACATCGCTCATTGGACCATCGGATGGATAGCGTACATAGTCGTAATTGAGCTCATCAAACCCAAGATCGCGCGCTTCGTGCGATATGGCGACTATATAATCCCAAAACTTGCGTACTCCGACATCCACAAACGAGAGTCCTTTGTTGTCCTTCCATGGTGCGTTTCTTGATTTGCTTTGTACGGCAAGCTCGGGGTGTACTTTGGTATAAAGCGGATCTTGGAAAACAGTGATGCGTGCTATTGCGTATATACCGTGTCTATGGAGTGTATCAATGAAATCTTGCATATCTTTCACCGTGCAGCCACTTCCCTGTAA
This sequence comes from Candidatus Kaiserbacteria bacterium, assembly GCA_027082835.1. Taxonomy (GTDB): domain Bacteria; phylum Patescibacteriota; class Minisyncoccia; order Phycocordibacterales; family UBA2100; genus UBA2100. The sequence continues at coordinate 5,680 of JALWTP010000022.1, read as the reverse complement.
TATATCCTCTCGCTCGCTGGTACGCGGAAAACTCACCGTTCCGGTGAAATCTTTCACATCTATAACAAGTGCATTTATCTCGGTGTCGTCTGCAAGCGACAAAATATGCTTTCTAAAACTATTTGAAGACGCTGCGCATTGACTCATATATAGTGCGCGCACATTTTTGGGTTTCTTTATGTGTGTAATCGTGCGTATTGGTGGCTTTTTCGTTTTTTCTGCATTCGCTACTTCAGCGGTGCGTGTATACAGCGACACCCCTTTACCTAAAACCGGCGCAGCTACAAATACAAACGCCACAAAAGCCATCACCGCAATGAGCCCAAGTGCAGTGATGACAATGATTTTAGTTTTTTTATTCATGACTTTGATGAGTGTGCTCGTCGTCGTCTTCATTACTCTCATCATCCTCTAGTTCTTCCTCGTTCTCTACTTTTTGTGATTCATCTTGTATTGTATCTTTTACTGATTCATCCTTTTGTTCCTCATCATATTCTTCGCTTTCAATACTCTCTGCAGGCGCTTCTGTTTCGCCGTAAGGGTGTTCAGGTTCTTCTTCTGACTCTTCTGCCAAATCTTCTTCCGAATTCCCTTTTTCTTCCATTTCTGTTTGTTGTACTGATGCGTGATAGTGCATCATTTTGTACACCAAAAGCGCGATAACTATACCAAGTGCTGCAAAGATAATATTCTTCCATGATGACGGAAGCCCCATAAATGGCACTGCGGATACGGCAAGACTGAGTGATATAACTGTTTTTCCATGCTTCATGGTGCACAGTATAGCATATTCTTTTTTCTCTTCTACTTTACAACTACGACAAATTCTCCTTTTTGTTTCTCAGGATTGGATTCCAGTGTATTTCTTATCTCGTGTGCGGTACCACAGAGTATTTCTTCATATATTTTCGTCATTTCGCGTATGATGCATACTGTTTTTTCTGGTGCGTATTCTTCTAATTCAGACAGTAGTTTTACGATGCGGTGCGTAGATTCGTATACCACTGTTGCCCTTTGCATTTGTGCGATTTCTTTTAGTTTTGTTTGTCGTCCTTTTTTGTGAGGTAAAAATCCAAAAAATACGAATTCATTTGCTCCCACACCCACAACCGAAAGTGCAGAAGTAAGTGCCGATGCACCGGGGATGGGTACGACGTGCGCGCCTGCGGCGCGCGCGCTCTCCACTAAAACAGATCCCGGGTCGGATATTGCCGGTGTACCTGCGTCAGACACATAGGCGACATTCTTCCCCTCTGCTAAATACTCCAATACTTCCCCTGTCTTATTTGATTCTGTACGCGCGTTCAAACTCTCAAGATGTGTTTTTATTTCATACTTTTCAAAAAGCCGTCTTGTCACCCGCGTGTCTTCACAAAAGACAACATCCACCTCGCCGAGTATACGAATAGCCCGCAAGGTAATGTCTTCCAGATTTCCTATCGGTGTCGCTACGATATATAGTATTCCTTTTTCTGTACTTTCCATACCAAGAGAATACTCGTTTACCTCTTTTTACACAAGCGCTTCAAATCACATCACTTATAAACCAGTGGACCTGGAACATCGGGAAATGAACAAATGGGCAAGGAGCCCTCTTGCCCATTTGTAAGGATATGAAAAATGTAGCGATTAATCGCTATGTTTTTGTGGTCGGTATCCTATATACCATGCGGCTAGTTAACAACAGTATGATATCATGCTGTTGTTAAGAAAGAAGCGCAAAATATTAAAAAAGAGCGAGGAATATCACTATCCCTCGCTCCCTCTATCGATTATTTAATATCTATGAAATGGAAGGCGATAGAACAACAACTTGCTCCATGCAATCATTTCATACAACAGTGGTGTTGGGGGACCACCACTGGCACAAACTGCAACAATCGCATCAGGGTAGAACCACCAAGCGATAAATCGAATGCGGATTATGTGCCTCAAAGAAGACACAAACACGAATGAATTCTGCTTGTCTTCCTCTTGAAAGGAAAACTTGTTCAAAACCCACTGCACTTCAGATACTGTTCCCCAAACATTATCTTTGTGATTAAATAGTATCTCTACATTTGTCCGCGCATTCATCCATTTCTTCATTGCATATGCAAGCGAAGCAGAGGCTTGACACCATTTCGGATATCCAGGAGCAGTCGCAATGACCACTGGTACACCCTCATTTTCGAGTGTGGCAGCAATATCAATTGCCTTTTGACACCTGTCTTTGCTTGCTGTGTCAAGACCCAAGGAACTGGGATCATACCAACTACCCAGTGGTACAACATACGTTGTTCCAGACATAAGGTTTCCTCCCTTTCTTTAGGACTGTACTGTTTAGAAACTACCATACTTATAAATATAAGTCCATAAAATATGGAACAAGTGGTACATACTTTTGAAAATAATCCAGTATATAAAAAACCAGCGATTAATCGCTAGTTTTTGTAACAGATATTCTGTACACCACGTGGTTATTCACGACGGTATGATATATCAACTTCCAATACCCCAAATTTCCAAGGGCGGTCCTTGGAAATTTTTGCTACATAGAGCCGAGTCCGGGTGGCAGTGGTCCCGGAGGTGGTCCATTGTTCACCGCTTCACCTCCGGCACCCTGTATGGGTGCAAAAAACATTTTTTGTATCCATGGAGTTGGGTCATTGCATCCCGGTTTGCCCCCTATCCACCCGGGATTGTCCCACGGACCACGAATAGAGTTCTTTATGCACTCTGCCTCTTTCTTCTTTTTTAATTCTTTTACTTGCAGTTGCAGAAGTGCAAGTATCGCCGATGCTTCGTTGAGTTGTGCTTGAAGCTTTGAGAGATTAGGTGCTGTGGTGTGCCGTGATTGTTGTGGTGGGTGTACTGCTGTCGGTTTGTTTTGCGGTGCATTTGTGTGTTGGGGTGTTTGGTTTTGTGCGGTCTTTTTTGGTGCTGGGTTTGTGCGAGTTGTATTGTGTCGCCTACTTCTTCGCTTTTGCAGTGCTCTGCCGAGTGCAGTTCCAATAGGATTCAATACATATTTATCAAGAGTGTACAGTGGTGCAAAAGCAATTTTTGTTGGAATAACTACCGACTGTTTTCCGATTACTGATACTGGATCAGCAACGGCAAAGGTTACTGCTTCTGCTTTGTGTATGAGGGTGGTTGGATTTACATTAAAGCATCCATCGGTGACCGTTTGAGGTACGGGAGTGCTTTTGAGCTTCTTGGTACTCAGAGCGATATCTTTGGCAATGTCTACACCTGCGTACTGTAGATATATATCCGAAAAACTATGCCCCGCAAACTCCCCTTGCTGTTCTTTTTCGGTTAAGGTAAATGAGCGGTTTGCCGGCAGTGGTAGATTGCCACCAAACTGCTTGATGCCGACACGGACTTTGTTGATTACTTTATCGGTGTCTGAGGTGATGTATTTCCCCTCTCCTTCAACCACACTTGCCGGTGTCGCTACATTGAGTATGGTAATGGCAGTAGGTGGTATGCCGTGTTTGGTGAGATAGGCATAGACAGCATTGGTGTAGAAAGTGCCTTGTGAGTGCCCGACGAGAATGATCTTTTGAGTATGTACTTCGGTGTGTATCTTCTTGAGTATCTCTTGGAGGTCAAAGTCTTTTACAATACCGTCATTTGCGCGAGATTGCTCTATTGACTTGATGAGATCGCCGAGACCGGCGAGATGGGAGGGGTTGTATGCGGTTGTGAACTGTATTCTTTGAGAAACCGAGGGGGAAATATCTCCTATTTTTACTTCCAGACTCTTACTGTCTCTCTTTGTAGATGTCTCATCCCCAAAAATCCCGTTGATATACACGACTGTTGTATTGGTTAGATCACATTGGGTGGCCGCATGTACAGAGTATGGCTGTGTTGATACGAGTATGGCTGTCAGTATAATGTAGAGATATATTTTCTTCATACGCTGTTATTGCAGTATACTTTGTGCAAGATCGCAGTCATTGACACTTCTCTCTAATGACCCTCCACCATCATAGAAACGGCCGTATATCTTTTCTATATACGCCTTGCGTGCTGGGGTATTTTGAACAAGATCTTCTACTTCTTTTTGGCGTTTAGATACTTTTATATTTCTTGGAGTTGCCAACTCTTGTGTCATCTCTTCTATACTTTTCCATGGTAATGGAACAGTATCATTAACACATCCATATCCCCTATCCTCCTGCCACGATACCGCGTCCAGCGTCTGTTTATCGCGGACATCGGTGAAGTACATCTGGAGGTCAAAGGCATATTGCAGTTGTGCGGCGCGCAGTATTTTGTCATCGGGGTGGTTTTTAAAGATGGCGAGTTCTACATCGTCGCGGATGCCGTTGTGGTTAGCATCTATACCTCGCAGCGTTCGGTTTGCTTTTTTTGGGTCAGGTGTAGGAGGGAGGTTGGTGCCGAGTACATCATCAAGTTTGATATGACGAAGCTGTATTTCTTGTACATAGGGTTTTAAGTAATCCTGTTGCAATCCACTGAATATGAGGACAAATATCAAAGAGAGTTCATAAATAAGGAGTGCTTCAAGAAACCATAGCGGCCACCGTACCCACTTCCAGTATGAAGATGGTATGAAAGAAGGATGAAAGAATGACATAGTGTGTATTTATGGTAAGTAATACTTTGATAGTAGCATATTCACCATATACAAAAATACTCTATACACATTTTGTCTGCCAATGTTCCAGGGGACCCCTGGAACATTGGAACAGCAATTTAAATGAACAAATGGGCAAGGAGTTTCCTTGCCCACTTGCACAACAAATCTCAGATATCAAAATTTCCAAGGACCGCCCTTGGAAATTAGGGGGTATTTAGCAATTATTGGTTTTTTGCTGTTACCCCTCCCCTTGGTATTTTTATATTTCTTTAGGCGGTCTGATGCGTGTTTTTTTGGTGAGTTTCCGAGTTTACGAGTCCGCATTTTTTATACTTCTCTCCCGAGCCACACGGACACGGATCATTTCTTCCCACTTTATTTGCCTGTGCGTCTTTCAGTGCGCGGGCTGTTGCATTCCCATCTTGTGCACCCAACTCCCCTGCATTGTCTTGTATTTCCTGCATTTCTTGGTGCTCTCTTTGTGCAAACATTCCTGCTGAAAGCTGAGGCAAGAGTTTTATCACATTTTCCTTATACATCTCCTCCATCTCCTCAAACAAACGCAATCCCTCTTTTTTGTATTCTATCAATGGATCTCGTTGTCCATATGCACGCAAGTTTACACTACTTCGCAAATAATCCATCGTCTCTAAGTGCTCCACCCAAAGCAAATCTATCGTCTGCAAAAGCACTCTGCGCATTGATTCAATAAACGCATCTTCTCCCATCTCGGTTTTTTTGTCTGACACGAGTATCTGCATTTTTTCATCCTCGCCCACTATCTCTATCACTTCTTTCTCTATATCTTCTTTCGTGCCAAGGAGTATTGTCCGACGGCGATTGTATATTGAGTTTCTTTGTGTACTTAAAATATCGTCGTATGCGAGTACCTGCTTGCGTGAGTCAAAGTTAAATCCTTCTATCTTTTTCTGTGCAGTTTCAAGGGATCGCGTGATTATTTTGTTTTGTATCGGCTCGTCCTCTGGAATACCAAATCGCCCCATCATACTTTTGATGGTGTCGCTGGCAAACACGCGCATCAGCGTGTCTTCAAGCGAAACGAAAAATTGTGTCTCACCGGGATCT